>NZ_JAUCAP010000014.1:0-46408 GCF_030361045.1 Lentilactobacillus sp. TOM.63 | reverse complement strand
TATGTGACTGGTTAGAAGAACAGAATTATGGCAATTATGCCGAGAGCACCGTGCGCCGGTACGTCAAACAGCTCCGGGTTAAATATAAGATTGATAAGCATACCAAGCGGCGACAGTATGAAGCGGTTCCAGAATTACCAATGGGATTACAGGGACAAGTTGACTTTGGACAAACGACCCAGATGACTACCGCCGGTAGTCGGATCAAATTGTACTTTTATGCGTTTGTCCTCGCCCACTCGCGGTATAAGTATATCGAATGGCAGTTAAGACCATTTGTGACTGATGATCTAATCCGGTGTCTTCAAAACACCTTCAAGTTTTTGGGTGGTAAACCTAAACAAATCGTTTATGATCAAGACCGAATCATTGTCGTCAGTGAAAACAATGGGGATATTATCTTTACACAGGCTTTTCAGGCTTTCCGTCAGACCGAACACTTTGAAGCAATTGAGTGCCGTGGGTTTGATCCCGAATCTAAGGGAAAAATCGAAAATGTGGTTAAGTTCGTTAAGAGCAGTTTCGCCCGAGGCCGAATTTTTAAAGATATTCGTTCCTGGAACAACGAATCAATGGATTGGCTACAGCGTCGCGGCAATGGCAAGCAGCATAATGGTACCAAACAGGTTCCGGCCGTTATTTTTGCGGAAGAGCAACCTCATTTACAGCCGATTATCAACTATCAGCCAGCTCAGGAAGTGGCAATTGAACGGACAATCCGCAAGGATAATACCGTGATGTACCAAAGTAACCGATACAGTGTCCCGTTTGGATCATACGATGCGCATGGTCGTCAGGTGGTGCTCAAAGTTAACGATGATAATTTAACGATTATTGATCAGCAAACCGGTGAGATCTTGTCAGAGCATCAGATCTCAACCGCCAGCGGCAAGCTCATTCAACGATCTAGCGATCGCCGAAATCGATCCGTGGGGATTCCAAAACTGATGGCGCAAGTTGTCCAATCATTTACTGATCAAACGGCAGCCCATCAATTTACCAAGCAACTTCATCAAAAATATCCACGTTATATTCGAGATCAGCTTCAGGTGATTTTACGTTTGCGTGGAGACTATTCGCAGCAAGCCCTGGATAAGGCCTTGGAATTTTGTCTCAAACAGCACCTAATCAGTGCCACTGATTTCAAAGCAACCATGGAGATGCTTCCAGAATACGAGGCCCATCTTGATCGCGTCCGCGATGAGTTAGCAACCCTTCCACTCGCAGAAGCCACTCAAGCGAAGTTGGAAATCCTTCAGCCGGAAGTACGTTCACTAGAGGTTTACGCGAAGATTCTGAAAGGGGCTCATCATGGCACAAATTAAGGAGATTCAAGCCATTATGCAAGAATTACGGTTAAGCGCAACGGGGAAAGTTCTGCCAGAATTGATTCAAGAAGCGACTAGCAATGAAGTTACCTACAGCGATTTTATTTTAGCGGTGATGAGGCATGAGCAACAAGCCAGAGCAGCGAAGGCCCGAATGCGACGGTTGAACTGGGCAACCCTACCTTACCAACGGTCTTTGGATGAATTTGATTTAAGCCTCCAAGCCGGCTTAAATCAGAAGCAAATGAATGAACTGCGAACTCTAAATTGGGTTGATCAAAGTTATCATCTAATTCTTTTAGGGCCAACTGGAGTGGGTAAAACCTTCCTATCAATTGGTTTGTGTGTGGAAGCCATTAATAAGGGGTACAGCGCCATTTTCATTACAATGGGTGATCTAATTAAGGCCTTAAAAACTGAGACTATTTCACGACAATCGCAGGTTCGGTTAAAGCGGCTTTACAAAGCTGATCTGGTCGTGCTGGATGATTTGATGTTTATGGCTTTAGATCGGCAAGAAGCCAATTTATTTTTTCATTTCGTTAACAAGTTATATGGCCAAACGTCGTTTATTATCACGTCTAACAAAAGCCCTGATCAATGGGGTGAAGTGATTGGTGATGAAATAATTACTGGAGCTATCTTGGACCGCATGGTCCAAAAATCTCAAGTAATTGAGTTAGTTGGTGAAAGTTACCGAGTTACCCATCGTCAGACAATTTTCAAAGAGTTGTAAAAGAGCCTGAAATCGTTACATATCAGGCGTAACCAGAGGTGGCTCATTCTTAATGAGCAAAACATAGGTAAAATGGATCAAAATTAATGAGCGAAAATGGATCAATTGAACTTGACGGCCACAGGAGTGCAATAAGGAAAAAATCGTGCCAATGACAAAAAAATCGCGTAAAAGAGCATTTAATCTTTTATCAAAAATTCTTTCAGAGCTATACGAACCAAATTGTTAGTTCGTTCATTCTCATACTGCTGAATAAATTTAAACATTTTGTTCGTCCAGTCGTCGTTGGGATTGCCATTTTTGACATCTTCACGTATCCGCTCAATGTTCTCTTCATCATCAAACGTGTCGTCAAACTTGTTTAAAATTCAGCGTATTTTTCATCAAATTCATCGCTTGTCACAATTTTTGAATTAATTAAATTATACGTCAGTAAATAATAGAAGGAAGTAATAAAAAATGGCAAAACCACGTTTAGTTTTAGAAAAGAAAGCACCAGAACCACGAGTATCACGATTGATTAGCATTAACACTGATTTGTATAACCAGTTGATGGACATTAAGCACGAAACTGGATTAACTGTCACAGCGGTAGTTAATAAGTTTATCGCTTATGGAGTGAAGAATGTAGAAATTGAAGACAACAAAAACGACGATTAATTAATCCACGTCAGATCTTATCAAAAGGAAGTGAGAAAGATGATTAAAACATTAAAGCAATTAATCCACGTTTTATGGGCAATAGAAAAAGACCTCCATGTTATCGCAAGTAACACAGGGGTCAACAGTAAAGCTGAAATTAATTCTAAAGATATTATAAGTACTATGCGTTCAGCCATTCATGATAGTAACGCAGTAAATTGAGACTAATCAAATAAGAGGAAACGGCGATTTGATTTCCAAACAAATTTTCAACGGCTGAAGTATTTCTAACATTAGCAAGTTCTTGATTAATATCGGCTATATTACAGATATCTTCATCAGACAAGCTAGAAATAAAATCATCGAAAGACTTTTCCATATTTATCACCTCGATTAATTGGGATAAATCAAGTATACAACTAAAGGAAGTGACAAAATGTCTCAAGTCATTAGTGCTAAAGTATCAATTCAAATTCCTGATAATTTTGAATTGATAAATAAGGAAGATTACCAAAAGTTAAAACGGGAATCAACCTTTGGACGGACTTGGAATTTAAACGATCTTCGTAAATGGTGTGGGAACAAATCACCACAATGGTTAAAAGAAAATTTCTTGGAAAATCCAAAATATTCACGGGAAATGCAAGCCTTAATGGATGATAGATATTTAGTCCATCGTGGCAGTAAAGGTAGTCCCTGGTTGTTTAAAGCTACCAAAATGCAGCAGTTCCTGGAGGATCATTGGAGCGAATTCAATTGGTAAAAACATTAAATTCTTGGCAAATCTAATAATCGATCGTGACGATTTGAGGAATCATACGACTTAGCCTCCTTAATGAATTGAATTCAAAATTCTACAAATATTAAAAAGGAGTGGTTTGATTAATGGAATCATTGGAAGTACTAGTTTTAGTGTTCTTAGCAGCCCTAGTCATTGAATACTTTATACCAACTGGGCGTCACTAAAAAATAGAAAGGAATCATATCGATGAATAAATTGCAAAAGTATTCGACATCTGAATTAATAGGTGAATTAAGAAAAAGAAAGGAAGCCCAACTGTTCCATGGTGGCCTTTATGCCAATACTGAAATACGAGGCAAATATGGCCAAGAAAATATGAAGCTTCCAAATGATTACTGGATTTTATTAATTAGCGACTTTTCTCCGCTAGATAGTAATTAAAGGCGTTGCGAACAATTTCTAATTCAGGATTTTGGGGATTTACTGATTTGATATATTTTTCTAAAGTTTCCCAATCTAAATTTCCTTTGGGAAACGATCTATCAGATTTCGCGTCTCGGGCCAAATCACCGATTGGCAGACTGACGTCTTTAAATCTCATTAACCAATTGTAAAAATCCATAAAAATTCACCACCTTAATTATATGCACTAAATAGTCCACTACCGCAAATGGGTGGACCAGCTAACAACTATAACTACTAATATTATAACACCTGGAGGGTCATCAGAATGAAAACATTAACAATACAGAACCGTATCAAACGTTTGAATATGATTATTGGACGCACACCCGTGGAAAACGATCATAGCTTGTTGGCATATTTCTTTGTCCTAGATAAAGAAAAGCAACGACTATCTGAATATATTTTACATCACGAGGTGGAATAATGACTAAATTTTGGAAAGCAGTTGGTGTAATGGATTCCCAAATATTAGAAACTGGTGTCTCTCGTGCCGACGTTATGCGAAAGCTCAGCATAAAGTATCCGACTTACGTCGTAACTGGGACCAACAAGAATTTTATGAAGAAGCAGAAAAAACGAGTCCCGATTTATCCGGAACCAATTAGATTAATCTGTGGCAGAATCACAAAATCTAAAAGAAAAGAAATAGCGTCAATGAAGGATTCAATTGATCAACGACACTATTTACATTAAAAGATGGAGGTAAATATAAATGGCAAATGAATTATCCCTACCAGAATACACGATTGACTATCAGCTACCTGTGATTACAATTAATAATTTTGATCAATTAAAAACAGCTGTAAAAGCATATGCCAATAAATATCAAGGAATGGCAGTAACAGCTTCCACAGAAAAAGAATCAAAGTCTAGCCGGGCAGAGCTTCGGAAATTGAAGCAAGCTCTTGATGATAAACGTAAGGAAATTAGAAAAAAATATGCTGAACCATATCAACGGTTTGCAGCTCAAATTAAAGATTTGGAAATGACCCTGGATAGTTCGATTAACCCAATTGACGCTGGGCTAAAAGAATTGAAAGAGCAGCAGCGTCAGCTTCGTTTGAAGCATGTTAATGCTTTGATTGCTGAAATGGCACCTAAACACCATGTGGAACCAGGCGAGGTTGAAATTGATCCTACTTGGTTAAATAAAACCACCACCGAGAAGAAAATAACCGAAGGAATTGCTGATGTGATGGGTTACATTAAAAAGCAACACGATGATTTAAAAACCGGTATCAGTACTATTACTAAATATGCTCAAGCTTATCACATTGATCCAGCTGGTTGGATCGACCAGTTGAAGCAAGGCCAAGATGTTAATTATTTGCTTCAAGCAATTGATAATCAGGTCAAACTAAATAAACAAAAACAGCAGACTCTGGAAGCCCAAGCAGCGGAAGCACAAACACATCAAGTTCAGCAGAAAGGTAAAACGATTGATACTAACACTGGCGAAGTTGTTTCACACACTGTAGTTTTAAAGATTACGGCTACAATTCCCCAGATGAAACTGTTGAAAAACTATATGGAGAGCAACGGAATTCAATATCATAAAGTGTAATGGTTATTCGATATGTATAAGCTACGTAATTACCAAATAGAAGAACTTCAACAAATCGTTTTATCAATGAAACATGGCAATAAGTCAATTATGGTACAGTCACCACCACGAACGGGTAAAACCGTAATCATGGCTGAAATTGCTAGGCGGACAACCGCTAATGGCAAACGGATTTTATTCATTGTGCACCGTAAAGAGATCGTTGATCAGGTAGTCACCACCTTTAAAGCCCAACAAGTCAATATGAAATTGTCTGAAATTGGCATGGTGCAAACTTTTACTCGGCATGTCGATAAACTAGCTACTCCAGATGTGATTTTTGTTGATGAGGGACACCACGCTTTAGCTAAGTCTTATCGACGAATCTTGTCTGCATTCCCGAAGGCGTACAAGCTGTTATTTACGGCCACCCCTTATCGAATGAATGGCGAAAGCTTTGATAAGATTGCTGATGATTTAATTATTGGTAAACCGATTGACTGGTTAATTGAACATCACAATTTAGCACCGATGGAATATTATGCTCCAAAACAAATTGACACCGCATTGTTAAAAACTAAGCGAACTGGTGAATTTAGTGAAGAAAGTATTGCTAAAGCAATTAAACCCAAAATTTATGGTGACGCCGTTAAAAATTACCAGAAATTGGCAAACGGTAAGCAAGCAATTGCCTATACCTACAACGTGGCAAGCACCAAGCGATTAGCAGAAGCATTTAATAATGCCGGAATAAGTTGCCAGGCGGTATCAGGAAAAACACCAAAGGATGAGCGAGATCGAATCATTCAGGATTATCGAGAGGGCAAAATTCAGATTATCACTAACGCTGAATTATTTACGGAAGGGCTAGATTTACCCAATGTTGATTGTGTGATTATGTTACGGCCAACGCAGTCACTGTCGTTGTATTTACAGTTTGCTATGCGGTCGATGAATCCACGCAAGGGTAAAACCGCGATCATTATCGATCATGTTGGCAATGTCGAACGATTTGGATTACCAACTGATCATCGAACCTGGACACTTCAAGGTAGTAAGAAGCAGAAAACCAATTCAACGACCGCAGTTGTTTCAAGTGTAACAGTCTGTGAACACTGTTTTGCCACGTTTTACCGTAAGGGTGATACTTGCCCGTTCTGTGGAGCACAACTTACCAAAGATGAAGAAATTGAAGTTGTGGAAGATGCCAAATTGGAGCGGGTAGACACCAAAGTTAAACAAATGGCCAAACAAATGATGGAATCTAATGTTGCTATGAACGTGGCTGACAAGAAACCAGCAGAGTTAACCAGCATGGCGGAATTACAAGCTTATGCCAAACTTCATAAATACAAGCGTGGTTGGGTATTCTACCAAGCTAAAGCGAAAGGACTGATTAGAAAGTGAGTATTTTACCAGAAAACAAAGTACACAAACCTAAAAGTACGCCACGAAATTTCTTTATTTTTGGAAAAACCATGAGTGGCAAAAGTTATTTAGCTGAACGATTCCCAAATTCATTGATTTTTAACACGGATGACAATTCCGAATCCGGAATTCGACCAGCAATTCAGTTGAGAAACCAGCGGAATGCGAAAGGGAAGCTAACTCAATCGATTATTGACCAGTTAGATGAGTATCTCTTAGCGTTGCAAACAGAAAACAACACCTATGAAACCATTGTGATTGATGTCATTGAAGATGTGGTATTCATGTTGGAGCAAGCGATCTGCATGGAAAACGATGTGAAAGCTTTGTCGGATATTCCATATGGAAAAGGTTACGCCATGTTTAATGCAGCGTTGATTGGGCTGGTAACGGAATTAAAACAGTTGAATATGAATGTGGTTTACATTAGTCGAGCAGTTACTACCGGTGAAGGAATCACAGAACACGAAATACCGGCGCTCAAAGAAAAATACTATAACGTGGTTAATGGTAACTGCGACTTAGTTATTCAAACCCAACGAATTGGTAAACGATACATTCGTCGAGTAACTGACCGTCGTAAGCATTATCAACGCGACCAAATTGAAGATCCTAAGATCTTAAATATCTTGGATAACATTTCTGGAGTATTTGATAAACCGATAAAAACAACCAAGGATGAACAAAACAAGATTGTTGAAAAAATTGACGAAGAAAAAGGAGATCATTAATTATGAGTTTACGAGATATGGCTAACAATGCACTAAAAGATTTTAACGCCAAAAAGGATAACCCAAACACTTTTAATTCACTACCATCTGGTGACTACTTAGTTTCATTTGATGGGATGGAACACCGCCATTCTGATAACGGTTGGGATGGATTAAGTATTGCAGTCACCGTCATTGATGGTGAACAAGCCGGTCGAAAGGATTTCAATGGATTCAATTTCGATACCAAGTCAGCCAACGGTAAGGATATTCCAGAAAGCGTCATTGCCACTCGAATCAAACTAGTTGCCAAACTTGCTAACGCATTAGGAATTACTCTAAATGATGATGACTGGGACGATATGGACACCCTTTCCGCCGCCTTCCTGGGTTCTAAAGGGACACCGGTTCATATGAAGCTAGATGTGCGAGAAAACAAAAAGAAGCCCCAATATCCATACAAGAATTATGACTTCTCTCCGGCAACCAAAGAAGAAGCTAATAACGATCCCATTGACATTGACGACGATGATCTGCCTTTTGACTAAATTTATTTGACGCAGTGACGTTATCCACCAACAGGGTGAAATGCCCTTTAAAGTGAGGTTAGAACATGAGGAACTTAGTAAATTATGCCATTAAGTATGCTGAATTTGGTTTTAGTGTCTTACCAATGGCTGGGAAACGCCCTCTGATAAAATTTGCTGATCAACCTCCCTTAACCGTTGAGCAGGTTAAACAGGTTTGGAAAAAATATCCCTATGCCAACATTGCCCTTCGAACCATTAAATTCTTTGTGGTCGATATTGACGTTCATGAAAATGAAGCGAATGGTTTTGATTCAATCAAACAGTATGAACATCCCGAATACTTTCGCAAAACGTTAGAACAAAAAACAGCTGGTGGTGGTCGTCAATTGTTGTATTTAAAACGTGATGATATGACGATTCAGCAAAACATTGGTTGGCTACCTGGTGTTGATATTAAAGCCCATCCAAATAATTATGTGGTCGTCGCACCAAGTAGTAACCACGGCAAGCTATACGAATGGTTAAATAAACGGCCAATTGTGACGGCAAGTCCAGAATTAGTGAAGGCGATCAATCAAGAAAAGATCACTAATTACACCCCAGAAGATTTAAAGTTCAGCGGTGGTAAAACCACAACCACGCATTTATTTGAACAAATCATGCAGGGACTAGGCGAAACCGGCGGTCGTAATAATGCATTAGCAGCCTTCATCGGTGGGTTATTGTTTCGCAATGTGGATGCTGAAATTGTATATCAGTTGGCAATGATGGCTAATCAAAACACGCCAAAATCATTATCAACCAATGAGTTTAACCGAACTTTTGATTCAATGGTTAAGAAAGAAATTAAGCGAAGGGAGGATAGCGATTAATGGCAATTAATGAAGAGATCGATAAGCTAAAAAAGTTACAAGAAAAACAAAATAAAGTTGCCGAAATGCCAATTCAAGGTTTGAAACTGAATAAAGACGGTGCCATCCGAGCAAACAGTATTCACAATATTGGTGTGATTCTACAGCGTGACCCACTGTTAGCAGGCAAAATTGCTTTTAATGAATTTACCTACGAAATTGAGTTGTTACAGGATATTCCTAAATTGATGCTGGAAAAAGGCGTGATTGATGACGATTATCCACCGGCAATCTTGAATTACATCGAAAGTAAATACAACGTCCTGTTCTCTGACAAATTATTAAATGGTGCATTAGTCAACGTGGCCAGGAAAAATGTGTATAATCCGGTGCTAGATTACTTTGAAGATTGCTATCAAAAGTGGGATGGCAAGATCCGTTCTGATGATTTTTTACCAGATTATCTAGGGGTTGAAAAATCAGCAGTAACAGCATTGCAGACTAGATTATTTTTTGTTGGAGCGGTTGCTAAAGTCTATAAACCTGAAATGAAATTTGATTATGTTTTGGATTTAATTGGCGGTCAGGGTGCCGGAAAAACCACCTTACTGAAGAAGGTTTCTAACGGTTGGTACACTGATCAGTTTACCGATTTTGAAAACAAAGATAATTATTCAAATATGTTACGAGCTTTAATTATCAATGATGATGAAATGACCGCGACTAACAACAGTAGTTTTGAAATCCTGAAAAAGTTTATCAGTTCTGAAGTTCTGGAGTATCGCAAGCCATATGGACGACATACTGTACGGCGTTACAAAAATTTTGTAATGGCTCGAACAACAAATGAACTGACATATCTAAAAGATAAAACTGGTGAACGGCGGTTCCTACCGAATTTAGTTAATAAACGGTTACAAAAGAAATCACCATTAACCGATTTGAAGCAAGATTATATCGATCAATTGTGGGGTGAATTTACTGCTTATTACCAGGACGGCTTCAGTTTCATGTTAGACGAAGCAGAGGAGGAATTATTAAACCAACATCGTTCGGCGTTTATGTATGTAGATGAACAAGAAGGCGCTATTGAGCAATGCTTACAAGAGTGGCAAGACAATTTTATTACCAGTTCACAGATTGCTAAATTTATGGGTGAAGACAATTTAATTAACAATCCAAAATTAGCAAGAAAAATTAAATATGTCATGGATAACCATCATGATTGGCAAGCTGTTCAAAAACGATTTGGGAATGTTTCTCAAAGGGGGTATCGAAAACGAATACAGTAAATACAGTATGTATACAGAAATTTTTAATAGGTGTATGCATCCGAAAACCCTTGGGACACACGGCCTTAATACCATTAAGAATACACTACATACACTTATAATAATAATAATAATAATATATACCCTGTATATAGCCTATATATAGAGTATTGAAAAAGTGGTGTATTCGTGCATGCAAAGTCCCGCAACCATTGGGAGAGTAAGAACGAGCAACTGTTTTCGGTGTAAACAGTTACTGTATACATGTATTCGGATGAATTATGACAGCAGAACATAAAATACAAAATGACATTCGCGTTGAGCTTTCAAAACATGGTTGCACTGTGTTTAGAGCTAATGTTGGTAAAGTTTTAATGGAAAATGGCCGCTGGTTTGATACTGGTTTACCACGTGGCTATCCTGATTTATTCGGGTTTAGACATTCGGACGGTAAGATATTTTTCATTGAATGTAAAAACGAAACGGGACGATTACGTGACGATCAGAAGCGGTTTGCAAAATTTATTAAGCAATATCCAGTGTTATATGGGGTAGCTCGATCAGTAGATGACGCGTTAAAAATTATTGGAGGTAAATAAAATGACAGTAAAAATTGCTGATAAGGAACTGTTTAAAATGTACCAAAATGCAATGGCAGAAAATATTTCTGATTGGAAGCGAATAGCTAAATTCTACAAATTCATTGATAAATATGTCGATGATGAAACTATTTCTAACCGTGATGATTTATCTAGTGTTATAGATGCAATTTTAAATCATAAAACAGTGAAATTGTCTGCACCAATGTATCGCTTGAAAATGAATGGCATGGTTGGTAGTGATGGGCAACAATATGTATCTCGACGAGTAGATGATCGTGGTGGCTATTTCATCTGTGGAGTTCGTAACCCGCGCGTTTGTCGAGGGAAAATCACACAACAATTTACACGGGATGAAGCTGAATTCCTGAAGGATTTATTAAATAACTCAAGTATCCAAAGTGTGGAGGAGTGACGATAATGAACAGACAAATTAAATTCAGAGCATGGCATATGCCATTCGGCAGCAAAGGTCCAATGCAAGAGATGCTTCATAGACGTGCAAGTAGCATTTTGAGTTTTGCTGAAATGAATTCGGACGCTTACATTGTTGAACAGTTTACTGGTTTAAAAGATTCAGATGGTGATGATATTTATGAAAATGATTTAGTGTTGCTTGACCCAGACGACCCACCTTATCAAGTTATTTTCGATGAAGGAAAATTTGAACTATCTAATGATTATTTAAGGTTAGTTTACGATCTTAGTGAAGAACATATGGACTGTGAAATTGTTGGTAACGTGCATACGAACCCGGAACTATTGGAGGTAGACAAATGAGCCAGTTTGAATATGTAGCAATGTCAGAAAAAGGGATTATTGAAAGCACTTTTGGAATTCAGCCAAATTCAGATGGTACCTTTACCTTTATTATGAATCAAAAGTATCCTCGCAAGAAAGATAAGGTTATTCAAATGCGGTTTACCAAGAATGGCTTGAGTGCCATTACTGGAATTCTACGCCTTCTTGAATCTCGGGAGGTAAACAAATGAAAATTAAAGTAGCTGAAATCAGCTATCAGGTATTTCAGTTTAAAGACGGAAGCTATTTAGCCGGTTCCGATCAAGATGGTATTAAAGCAACAACGAGGATTATTTACGCGGTGCCAGTGACGGCCAATTTAACACTTTACACAAGACTTATGAAAGCTTGCCAATTAGCTGTTAAATGTGCACAATAGGTATATGTAAAATTATGTGATTAGAAGAGGAATTTTATATGACGTATGTGATAACAAAGCGAGGGAAAGTTCACAAACTGAAAGAGTTTCGCAGCATTCAAGCAGTTTTAAAAGCAGAAACCGGTTTGCCAATCAAAACTTGGATGGTTGAAGAATCTGTTCAGCATCATCAAACCATCTGTGGATGGACAATTTCCGAAATAAACGCAAAGAAATCCGTTAATAATTAGTTTCTCCTTATCGTCAATGTCTAGCTGTAGGTAAACCAAGTTTAAAGGCGGTGAAAAAATGGAAAATGAAAACTTAGTAAAAGCAATTACTGAGAGCCGGAATTTTGAAAACGGCATTAACCGGATTCATTATTCAATTCATTGTTCAAAAGACGATGCTTTTAGTCTATTAATTGAGCAAGTATTAAGACGAATTCATTTTTGGAATTCTAACAATGCTAATACCTTGATTAAGGCATTCAGCGATCACAGCAATCCAGATTTTAAGAATAAGCAATGGGCAATTACCTACGCTGCTAAAGATGTGGTTGAAGATTATTATGGTCATAAAACATTATTGGTAGAGAATTTTGATAAATCTGATGAACTTGGACAATTGGCGCCTATAAATTGTAAAAGTTCAGTGTCAGTTGAGAATTCATTGGTTAATAAGGTTATTTCATTATTCCCGACGGATAAAACCAAACTGTTTGTAAAAAGCCTGCTTAAATATGGAAAAATAGCTACAATGGATATTTTTTCAATGACTGATAAAAAGTTTGAACATGCATTGTATGATCGTATAGCTTACGTTAAATCAAATGTCCAAATGTTTACGGAGCAGTTAAGTGGTTTCGATCATCAGGATACGTTAGATAAACTAAAGATATTAGGCGATTTTGAATATTGCCTTAATAAATACATTGATCCGATAACATTAAATAGCGAGGTTCACGCTTTATTTATCAGCAATAGCGACTTGTTCAATGATATATTTGATTACGCAACTAAAGTATATGGAATGAAATACCAAGGCGTTGTTTGGAAATCGTTTGGCTTAATTAATGATCATGAATTGAAACTGGATGAATACAAATTAATTGATTCAATCATTGATTTACAGCAGGAATTAAGTAAACAGTTCGTACCGAAAGAAGGACAGGTGAGCTTATATGAAGCTACATATCTGTCATGAGGTTGGCTGTCAAGCATTGATACCAATGGGGCAAAGGTATTGCAGTGAGCACGTTACACAGCACCAGAAGCCCAACCATGCAGTCAGTTCTGCACGAAACCGAGAGTACAATATGTACTATCGTGATCAAACAGCAAATAAGTTTTATCACTCAAAGGAATGGAAAAAGATTCGGCAATTTGTTGCTGCACGAGATTATTATTTAGATGCAGTCACTGGCTTGCCAGTCTCAAACGATAAGATTATTGTTGACCACATTGTGCCTAGACGTGTACTATCTGTTGATAAATGGTTAGACATGGATAACTTATGGTGCTTGTCACCAACTACGCATAATACCAAAACCAAGATTGAACAATCACTTAACCAAAACCAACTCAAACACTGCAACAAACGCTGGTGGATTAAAGTGTTATCTGAACGCACGAAATAAACATCCCTGATGTAGGAAACTCCTGCCAGCTTGGATGGTAATAATTTCAGGGGTGGGTACCGTTTCTTGGATGGTGGGGATCTTCATCAACAAAATTAAAAAAAGATGTCTTTGTGAAACGACAAAGTGTTTTTCAGGTGGTATCATGTAGGTAATCGGAATAAATATTTCTGATGAGGTTTACTTATTAAAAACAATTTTTTCAACCTCCTTTGGGTGATATAGATATAAAGAAAAAATTGTTTAAAGCTTACTGTTTGAATCTTACAAAAAAATATACAATTTAGGTGAATGTTTAAACACCCCCGGGGTGGTGAAAGCCTAGGGGAGCGCACGCCCAGGAGTAGCGCACGTTAAAAGTTGTAAATTCAAAACTTTTTTATGGGCTTACTATAACTGGGTGCACGCAATTTCACAAATTGCTTATATGAATAACCCTACTATAATGACTATGTATATTTCCCTCCTAAAAGTTAATATAATTAGACGTTTTTTCACGATTGTAGGGTGTATACGTTCGAACAGTGTGTTTAATGATTTTTTTTGTGATTCATTAGTCTAAATGAATCAGATTGAAAGAGTCCCTATTGGGGGCTCTTTTTTATTGCTTGGAGGTGAACTAAAAAATGCCAAAACAAATGAAACTAACTACAGACAAGCATGCTCGCAAGGATCAGCGAGTTAGAACTCAAAAACTAATAACGGAAACTTCTGGAATGGATTTGATTCAAAAGAGTTGTCCAAAATATCTGTCAAGTTATGCGCGAGCAATGTGGACGAAACTTGTACCAATTTTGCAAGCATCAGGATATGTTAAACAGGCCGACAAGGGAACAATTGAAGCGTTTTGTATTAACTATCAATTATTGCGGAAAGGCTATGACTCAATTAAAACAGATGGTGTTGTCACCAAAGTTTCTAAAACTGTGGTCAATCAACGAACTGGAGAAACATATGAAGACAACGCAGGCTGGAAACGTAATCCGGCATCACAAATTATTGATTCTGCTACGGCAAAATTAAACAGCTTAGCACACGAATTAGGCTTAACACCATCTGCACGAGCCTCATTACTGCAACTCTCAGATGACAACGATGAGGAACCCAATATCAAAGAGATGTTAAATGGGGGAAGTGAGTTTTAGTGGTACAGGAATTTGATTTTACTCAAAGAAATACTAACTTGGATAAAATATTTCAGCAGCTTGATGGGAAAGGCTACTTTGATGAAATCAAAAGCAAATACCGTGATCCGGCCACTGTTTATTGTTACCGGGTATTAACTGGTCAACAGTTAGCCTGCAAAACAATTAAACTAGCAGCGTTTAGACATTTGAATGATTTAAAGCGATCCACGGAAGGTAATTTTCCGTATTACTATGATTTGGATAAATGCCGAAATATCTGTAACTTCGCACGCATGTGTCCTGATGTTTCTCAAAACAAGCCAATACCACTGATGATTTGGCAACAAGCAATCTTGTGCCTTTCTCAGGGATGGCGAACAAAGGAAGACAAGCAAAAGCGATTTGAGCGATGTATGGTTTCAGTGGCTCGGACTAATGGCAAGTCATATTTATTGAATATCTTGATCCTTTATGCTTACCTGGTCGAGGCTAGTGACCAGTTTAACGCTGATTTGTGTTACTTGGCACCAGTTGATAAGCAGTCTAAGAAGTCTTGGCGTTACATTAAACAGACTTTTAACAGCTTACAAGAAATGCCTGGATTTCGTAAATTAATCAAGGATCAGAATATTGCGATTAATGATGATGTTTTGAAATCTACGAAGACTCAAAACCAGATATTACGAATGACAGCTGGTAGTGCACAATTAGATGCCTTTCATTTCCTCTTTGCCACTGTGGATGAATACGGGGATGAAAACTTTAATTCAGATGTGATTTCTAAGGTCACTTCTGGACAAGTTCAAACCAGTAACCGGCAAACATTTTTTATCAGTACGGCATACAGTAACCCTAAAGTCCCGATGTATAGTGATGTTAGACGACTTACTAAGGTGATGGAAAAAGATTCTAACCGAACGGAAGATTCAACGTTGGCATTAATTTGGCAGCAGGATGACCAAGATGAAGTTGATGATCCAGAAACATGGGTGAAAAGTAATCCATTACTAGATTTACCGGCTAAGCATGATACCCTACTGAAAGGGTTAATTAGTGAACGTGATTCTAAGCTGGAAGACGGCACATTAAATGATTTCATTAACCGTAACCTCAATATGTGGTTGCAGACGGCTAAAGATAAATATTTGAAACTAGAGGATATACAAAAGTCAGTTGTTTCTGATTTCGAAATTGATAATCAAGATTGCTATGTGGGTTTTGATTTATCACATGCTTCAGATGATACAGCTTATAGTTTTGTTTTCCCACATTTGAATGGCGAACAAAAGAAATATTTCATCTTGCAGCATTCATTTGTTCCGTTAGCCCGAGCAGATAATTCCATTATTGTGAAAGAAAAACAAGATGGAATTAATTACTCAAACGCAGAAAAGTTAGGCTTTTGTGATATTTCGCAAAATTCTTATGGCTTAATTGATGAAGATTTTGTTGGGCGCTGGTTCCTGGATTTTGTTAACGATCATCATTTGAGAGTCAAAGCGTTTATTTATGATCCTTATCAAGCTAGCGCAATTACTGATTGGTTGGATAATAATATGCCAGAAGTGCCTTTTATTACTTTAAAGCAAGGGACGGTTAGTTTGAGCTCACCCACAGTATTTTTGAGAAATCAGTTTATTGCGGGAAATATTGAGATGCTGGCTGATCCGATTTTGCAGACCTGCTTGGCTAACGCTGTAACAGTGGCTAATCCATATGGTATTAAAATTGATCGAACGGCGTTGACTTCGAAAATTGATTGTGCCGATGCTACTATCGATGCCGTGTCTCAAGCTCTCTTTTACTTTGAAAATCCCAATCATGGTCTTAAAGAAGATAAAAAGAATCCATTTAATGGAATGAGCAACGAGGAAGTCAACGAATTCTTTACCAGTGATCGTTTTAGCTTTTGATATTTTCAACACTTGTTGGGTGATATATGTAGTGAATAAATTATTAGGGAGGCAGATTAGTTGAATCTGAAACAATGGTGGACAGGTTTAATCACTAACCTGTCTTTTATATTATTTTTATTTGGATTAATTGCATTTGTGGTTGCCGCAAGCCTTATTAATTTTATTGTAGGTTGGGTAGTGGCCGGGATTGCTTTAATCGTTTTAGCCTATGTCATTTCGTGAAAGGAGGCGTTGAATGCTGAACCCCTTTAAAAATTTTATGTCAAAACAAACACAAACAATTAGTACCACCGGGTATTCACCATTTATGTTAAATGGTACATTGTTATCCACTAACACTGTGGATGCAGACGGAGCACTGCAAAACAGTGATATTTATGCGGTGATTAATCGAATTGCAGGTGATGTGGCCAGCTGTGAATTTAAAACAGATCAATATAGCAACATGCTAAATCAGCCCAGCACATTATTGAGTGCTTATAATTTTTGGCAAGCAGTTAGTGCTCAAATGATGTTAACTGGCAACGCCTTTGTTCTAATTCAGCGAAATGGCAATGGAAGTCCAGCAGGGTTGACCTTAATCCCGTTTTACCAGGTCAGCATTACTTTAGATAATCAACAAAATGTTCTTTATTACACAGTTAATTACGGTGATGACCGAGGGCAGGTGACATATTTAGCTGCCGATATTTTACATTTTCGCTTGTTTGTTTCTGGGCAAGTTGCCACTGAACTAGTGGGTAGCAGTCCGCTAAACAGTTTAGCTAAAGAAATTAACATCCAGAACTATAGTAATCAATTGTCACTGAGCAGTTTAAAGAATGCAATTGCGCCTAGTTATACGATTACGGTTCCGGCGGCCAAATTGGAACCGCAGGCTAAGGAAAATATTAGAGAATCGTTTGAAAAACAAAATTCTGGTGCTAATTCTGGTCGACCAATTGTTTTGGATCAATCTGCTCAGCTTGATTCATTACAAATTAATCCAGATATAGCCAAATTATTAAATAATGCAACATTTAGTCAGACTCAGATTGCCAAAGCCTTTTGTGTTCCAGATAGTTATTTAAACGGTCAAGGCGATGAACAATCATCAATTGAGATGATTCGTTCTTTGTATCAAAATAGTTTGAGCTTATACATTCGACCAATTGAATCGGAGTTGTCGTTGAAATTGGGAATTGATATAAAAATGGATATTAATTCGGCTATTGATGTTGATCATCAGCAATTAATTAGTAATATTACTAAATTAAGTACTGGTCAGTCACCAGCATTAACGCCACAACAAGCACAAACAATTCTGAAACAAGCGGGAGTTTTTCCTGATTTGAAAGTTTCAGCAGTGGAAGGAGGTGATGATAATGACAACAGTACCAATTAAAGGTATCGTTTCTAGCGACGATGATGCCGAAGTATATGAATTTTTTGGCTGTTCAACAGTTACTCCTTCCACAGTTAAAGACGCGTTAAGCAATGCAAACGGTCAAAATATTGTTGCCGAAATTAATTCACCGGGTGGCGATGTGTTTGCCGGTTCTGAGATATATACCGCACTTAAGAATTATACCGGTAATGTGGAAGTTGACATTGTTGGATTAGCAGCGAGTGCGGCCAGTGTCATTGCAATGGCTGGTGATACGATTAAAATTTCGCCAACGGCTCAATTAATGATTCATCGGGCTTCCACTGTATCTCAAGGCAATGCAGACAATTTATCCAGCGATTTGCAGGGGTTGAACTCGACTGATCAATCAATTGCAAATGTTTATGTGCAACGAACGGGTTTGGATCCGCAAACAGTCATGCAAATGATGGCCAAGGAAACTTATATCAATGCAAAAGATGCCGTTGAACAAGGATTTGCAGACGAAATTATGTTTGACGATCAACCAGCCAAAGTTACTAATATGCTCTCGCCGGTTATGTTGAGTAATCAGGCAATTAGTAAAATTAAATCATTGTTAGCAAAAGTAAAACAAAAGCCAAAGGAAACTAATAGCCAAACTAGTGACCAATTGCGATCACATAAGTTGGCTATTTTATTTAAGAAAGAAGGAAATTAAATTATGGATTTAAATAAGCTACATGATGCTTGGATCGAAGCGGGTCAAAAAGTAACTGATCTACAAGAAAAGCGCAATCAAATGGCAGTTGAGTTGAATGATTCTCCTGAAAAATATTCGGATGAGGATCTCAATAAGATTGCTGATTCAATTGATAAAGCAAAGAAAGCTCGTGATTTTGCTAAGGGTGCATATGATGATGCTTTAGCAACGGCTAAACTGGCTAAGCCTGGTAAACCAGCTGCAGGTGGTCAAAAAGATGTTACGCCAAAAGACAAGCCTAAGTTTATTAATATTGTCAAGGGAGCCTTAAAGGGCGATCCCAAGTTTTTGAATTTGATGTCTAGTGGACTTGATTCCCACGGAAATGGTGTTGGTTTGACGATTCCAGACGATGTCCAAACAACCATCAATACTTTAAAGCAAACTTTTACGTCGTTGGAGCCTTTAGTAACTGTGGAAGGAGTTAGCGCACCATCTGGTTCACGAGTTATTGAACCACGTCAGTCAGTAACTCCATTTGCTAATTTGGACGATGAAACAGCTCAAATTGGTAATAATGATGAGCCAGCATCTTTCAAACCATTAACTTATAAAATTCATCGCTATGCTGGTATTTCTAGCATTACAAATACTTTGATGAATGATAGTGATGCCAACCTCTTAGCATATTTGGAAAACTGGATTGCTAAGAAAGATGTTATTACTCGAAACAGTGAAATTTTAAAAGCGTTGGCTAAGTTACCAAGCGCACAAAAGACCAAAGTTAATAGTTTTGATGCAATCAAGGATATTTACAACAAGGAACTGGACCCATTAATTTGGAATGAATCTGCCTTTATTACTAACCAATCAGGCTTTGCTGTTCTGGATAAAGTCAAGGATAATAACGGACAATACGTCATTCAACCTAACCCGCTTAATCCATCACAAAAAATGTTGGCTGGTAAGACAATTACAGTTATTGCCGATGCCTTTCTGCCCAATGATGAAAGCAGTTTCCCACTTTACATTGGTGCTTTGACGGAAGCTGTTCGTCTATTCGACCTTCAGCAGATGTCTTTGCTGGCCACCAACATTGGCGCCGGTTCTTTCGAAAATGACTTGACTAAGATTCGGGCAATTGACCGCTTCGATGTCGAATTGTGGGATACCAAATCGGTCATTTATGCACCATTTACTGGGTTGGCAGATTTAACTCCTGCTGCAAAGACTAGTTCAACTGGCAAGTAATTGAAATAAGTCGCCAATGAAATAAACAATACAGTGATGGGCGGCTGTTAGGAGGGATCATGTGACGGTTAATCCGACAGAATTAATGGGTGAGTTGCATATTGACCAAAGTCCGACTGAATTAACGACTGTTACCAATTTGATTAATGAGGCAACTGAGATTGTCAATCATTCAGTTAATTCATCAAGCAAAACCCATTATCAAACCTCACCAATTTACGACTTGGCAATAAAAACTCTAGCAACCCAGTTATATTATGATCGAGGATTATCTAAGGGAATGTCAGCTGGTTTGTTGATGATGCTAGATCATCTTCAAGGAATGATTTCGGGAAGTGATCCGGATGGCACTTAATAAATTTAGTCCGGAGCAGTTTAATCGGCAAGCCCAGTTTGGAACGGCTTTACCAACAATTAATCCTAATACTGGTGCATCAGGAACGCAATTTAAACCACAGTTCGTGTTATGGTGCATGCCTTATACGCGAACTAACACACAGAACGTTTCGCTTTTGGGAACAGATTTTGAAGATACTATTCAAATTGTTATTCGACACAATCCGTTAATTGACAAAGGTCTGCTAGTTCAATATCAAGACCAACTATATCAAATCGTTAATTTGAGTTTAGATGATAGCAATAAAATTGTGACTTATGACATTTTGACTCTACAGATTAATGAGAGGGTTGGTAAAAAACATGGTTAGTATGGCCGAACAATTAGACGATTATTTAGCGAAAATAAAACGATTGGTACCCAACCGGGCGGAAAGAACTATAATCACTAAAGCCGGTGCCGATGTTTTACAAAAGAAATTAGCTGACGAAACTAAACGGCTACATTACAGTAATCGAATTGCTACCGGAAATGATCCTCACTTGGCTGATAGTGTATTAGTTAGTTCGAAAAATATTGATGGTGATGTGGATGGGACAGCGACAGTTGGCTGGGCCAAGAAAAAGCAGTGATTGCTCGCTGGCTAAATGATGGCACTGTTTACATTGTCGGTGATCACTTTGTGGAAAAGACCCGTGAGGAAACTCGTTCTGATATATTAAAATCTGAATATATTAAGTGGAAGGAGCTGGGTCACTAATGGAATTACCAGTTATGACTGTTTATCAGTTAATTCAATCTTTACACTATGGTTGGATTGACCAGCTTTATTCCATGAACATTCCTCCCGGAGCTGATACTTCTGGAAAGCAGACCATTGTCTTGATTACTTCCATTACTGAACCGTTGGGCGGATATCGGAACGATCAATTTAGTAATATGCAAGTTAATATTCAAGTTCAAATATTTTGGAAAAAAGATACACAAGAAAATATTTTTAATGAAGAAGTTGCCCTAATGAATAATTTGGAAAATCAGGATTGGCTGGTTAGCTCACATGAGCCTCACACTGTAGATCCAAACACCGATCAAGTTACGGCAACTTTTTCAGTTACTAAAACAATTATAGTAAAGAAAGAAGGACTTTAAATGTCAACACATGGTATTAAAGATGTCACCTTTGGTTTGGTTGATGCTAATGGTAAATTACTGACTAGCGATGCAGGAGTAGGAACTAATGGTATCTATTTAGTTGATGGCGATGCTAAAGGCGCTACGACGGCCACAGTTTCTGGCTTGGAAGCCGCGGGTACTATCGCCTATGCTAATGATGAAGCAAAACGAGTTTCAAATGGTCAGGCACAACCAGAGGTCGCATTGGAATTCTTGGATATTGATTTTGACGAGTTGCAAAAACTCAAAGGATATATTCATGATTCGGCTAATGGTGGTTGGACACGTCGATTGCCAAAGCCCCATGTAGCAATGTTGTTACATTTTCGTTCATACACGAATATTGATATGTACGAAGGCTTTGCTAATGGTCAACTAATTGAAACTGGTAGTTCTCATGCAACGGATAATAATGCTGAAACTGATGCCAATACGGCGTTAACTTACCAAGCATTAACACCAGCTGACAATAAAATCTTCAACGGAGAACCGTACAAGATTTGGATGTCTCAAGATACTGGATTTGATAAAGCTAAAATGTTGGCCGAAGTCTTTGGTGGTTATTCAGCTACTACCGGCGTTAAAATGCCAGGAAAATAAATTAAGGCGGGGATTGTTCCCCGTATACATAACTAAATAAAATAAAGGAGTTTTGATCATGAAAATTAATATTACTCGATTAGGTTTACGTAAAAAGTCAGCTGAGGTTAAGACTACTGTAGGAGTCGTTGAGAAAGCACAAAATTTACAAATTCAATTGCTAAAATCGGATTCAATTGACTTTACTAATGATGATCCACTAGTAGTTTTAGAAACGCAAAAGAAAATGGTTCAAGGATTAGTGCAATTTATGATTGATATTTTTAAGCTATCCGACAAAGAAGTTGAAAAGATTAAATCCACTTTGGATTTTACGGATTTTCAAAATTTCATGGCCTATGTATTATTCCGGTTTCAAGGTATGAGCGATGAAGATTGGGAGACTGTTACTAAACAACAAACTGAGGAATCAGCAGACCCAAAAGAAAGCAATTAAGATTAGCCAAATTAATTAATGACCTAAGCATATCCCAACAAGATATGCTTTTTTTTAAACAACAAATGATGAAGCAAGGAATCTTACCAGATGAGTTAAACCGACAAGATTACTTTGAATTTATGGCAGTCTTAAATGCTAAAGATAAGAAGAAACAAGTAACAGATCCGGTTGTCGAGTTATTAAATAAACGAAAGGGGACTGACTAATGGCTACTATTAATGATGTAATGAGTACTTCAATTCGCTTGGATGCAGTACAACCAGCACGGTCATTAAAGACTTTAACCAATTACATTAAAGCTAATACCAATGCATGGCGTTCTCAGGAGGTGGCTTTAAAGTCTTCTGGAGATAAACTAGATGCTTTAAAAACTAGGTATCAAGGAATATCAGAAGAAATTAAAGGTTATAACTTAAAAATTGATGAGCTGAAACGTCGACAGTCAGGCCTTGATCAAACAACCAACCAAGGATCAGAAAAATATGCTAAATATGCTAATCAGATTGCTAAAGCGCAAGAGAAGATTGCTGGATTAAATGATCAACAGTCTAAGGCGGAAAAGCAATTTGAATACCTTAATTCAGGACTATCTGGATTACAGCGCAACTATCATAACCTTAATCAGGTAACTAATTCTTATGTGGATGCGCTAAAGGCTCAAGGAAAGATTAACCAGGCTGGTCAAGTAAAGCTTAAAGGCCTTAAGGAAGGATTGAATAGCTTATCTGATCAGTACAGATTACAAAATAGTGAACTCAGTAAAAACTCACAGGCTTATAAACAAGCCCAGTTGGCCTATGAAAAACAACGAGACATTGTTCACCACCTTACCAACGATACCCACAAGAATGCGGACGAATATGTCCAAGAAAAGGAAAAACTTAATCAATTAAAAGGGAGCTTGGATATTGCTAACGAAGCCTTTAACACCCAACAAGTGCGAGTTAACAAAACAGCCACTTCACTAGCCAATGTCCGTTCAGATGTTGTTAAGTACGACTTACAAGTTGGCCACATGAGCGATGCAATGGTGCGATTGGGCGATAAAGCTAACATTGCTAAGAATAAATTTAAAAATTCATTTGGATCAATTAAAGGTAGTTTACTAGGTGCCAGCGTAGCGATGGGGACATTGGGAGCAGCAGCTTTTTCTGGCGCTAAAAAAGCAACTGAACTTCAAAATGTTTATAAAGTAAACCAAAACTTACTGGTTACGGGTGGCGACAAGGCTAAAATTGCTATTAAAACCGTGACAGAAATGCAAAAAGACGGGGCTAAGTACGCTCTTAAATATGGAGTTAGTCAAAAAGAGATTGCTGATCAATACCAGGATTTAATCAAGCGTGGTCATACAGGTGCTGAATCATTAGCGGTTATGAAAACCGAACTGCAAGCCAGTGTGGCTTCTAGTGATGACTTTAAAGATGTGGTTAAAGTATCAAGCCAAGCGATCGAAGCATTTGGCATGAAAACCAATAATACGGCAAAAATGATGCACAACACTAAACGTGTAGTTAATGCATTAGCTTATTCTGCTGACATGACTGCTACTGACTTCCACAGTTTAGGCAAAGGCATGGAATATGTAGGCGATTCAGCTCATAATGCGGGCTTTAGTATTGAGCAAACTTCCGCTGCTTTAGGTGAATTGAGTAACCATGGCTTGGAAGCTGATAAAGCTGGGACAGGTCTGCGAAAAATTATTACTAGTTTAGCATCTCCAACAAATTCAGCTATGGGCGCTTTAAATGAAATTGGAATTAAATCAACTAAAATATTCCAAACTGCCAATGGTAATTTCAAAACGTTGCCTGCAATTTTTAAAATTATTGAGGAACATACTAAAAAACTTGGTGGAGCTGATACAGCACGCATCTTTAAAAATATTTTTGGTCCAACCGGCATGCAAGCAGCTCAAATCTTAGCTAAATATAATGGCCAATTGGTTGATTTAACCAACAATGTTTCTAAAGCAAGCAAAGCTGGGACTTACGTTCAAAGATTAGCTAACAAAAATGCTCAAACTGCCCAAATGTCTCAGAAACGATTTAAGCAAGCCTGGGATCAATTATCAATTATGTTTGGGTCTAAGTTATTGCCGTATATGACAAAAGCGGCTAATCAAATGACCAAGCTTTTTGGTGAAAAAGGCTTTCAGAAAGATATTGGTAAAACGGCTACTTTAACTGCACATGTGGCAGGAGGAATTGCCAATATTGGTATTTTTGCTGTTAAGCATTATGAAGGTGTCAAACATTTCGGTGAAGCATTAGCTGCAATTTGGGCAGTTGGTAAAGTTTATAAATATTTCAAAATATTTAGTGATATTACCTCTGTATTTGGCGGTCAAAAGCTAAAGGTGAACCGATTGACATCAGCATATGATGATCAGACCCTAGCTATTGAACGTAACACTAAGGCTAAAGAAGCTAATGTGGATGCCGGAAATGGTACCAGTGCAATTGATAATGTTGCTGATAACGCTGGTGGCGAAGGTAAGGTTACCGAAGGTGCCGAAAAAGATGGTAAAACGGCCATCCACGATATAGATGATACAAGTAAAGTCACCGAAGATACCGGAAAGATAGGCCGATTCGCTAAATTAGCTGAAAAGTTTAAAGGCGTTAGTAAATTTGGCAAGGTTGCGGCTGGTTCTGTCGGTGTCTTAGATATCTTAAATTCGGCAACTGATTTAATTGGCATGAAAAAGAAGACTGCCGGTTCACACATTGGCGCTGCTACCGGTTCATTAGGTGGTACAGCAGCAGGTGCGGCAATTGGAACAGCTATTTTACCTGGAATTGGCACAGCTGTTGGCGCTGGATTGGGTGGCTTGGTTGGCGAAGGTGTTGGTCGTAAGTTTGGTAAAGCTATTCAAAAAGGACTTTCAGCACAAAGAATCCATACACCTAAATTATCTACTAATTCTTCTTTCAAGAAACTTTCTGGTGAAGCGACAAGCTATTATAAAAACCGTGAAACTCAGGACAAGAAGAACTTACAATTACTTTATAAAAACGGGGATATTACTAAAAAAGAGTACGAAAAACGCCTGCAAATTATTAAAGATGAAGGATCTAAAGCCAACCGATTAACTCTGATGAGTCAAAAGGATCAGCAGGCAATTGCCAAATATTATGCACAATCACGTCAACGATTAACCGAATCGTGGAATAAAAAGATTCTAAAAGCTGAGAATAAATATGGTAAAGGGTCCGTTCAAGTTGAAAAAATGCAGAAGGAAAAGAAAGAAGCACTTGAGAAACAACATCTTAAATTTGCTACTCAAGTGACTGCTAAAGAAGCCGAACTGCACACAACCTTAGCTGGTCAGATTAAATTGTCTACTAACAAGATTGCAAAAGATTACAAAACTCTTACTGAAAAGGGTAAAAAGTATTCTAAAGAAAAAATGATTAAATTGGTGGCAAACGCTGATGAAGAACAAAAGTCTGTCAGCAAAAAAGCTAACGATGAATATCATAGTGTTTATAAAGCGGCTTGGAAGAAATATAAAAATACAGTTAAAGCAGCAGACGAAGAGTATAAGGGAAATAGTTCAGCTGCCAAAGCTCAACGCCAAAAGATTATTGAAGAAGCTCGTAAACAGAGAATTGGTGTAATTAATCACGCCGCTAAGCAAAAGAACGATTCAATCACTAAGGCTAAACAGCAATCTGACAAAGTGTACGATTACGCACATAATCAAAATCGTAAAGTAACGGCTCAGGCTGTTTCTCAGTATGAGAATATTAAGAAAAACAATTCCAAAACTAAATATAATTACAGTCTTTCCTGGCATGGCATTTGGAAGTCAGTTGGTAATTGGATTGGAAAATTAGTTAATGGGATGAATAAGAATGCCATTTCAGCCCAGAATAAGGTCTTTAAACAATACGGTGGTTCACAAACCCTAGATCAGATTCCAACGGTAGCCTGGGCAACAGGTACCGGATTATTGAAAAATGGTTTATTAACCCAACCGGTTTTGGCTAAGCTTAACGATGGCCATGACTCACCAGAAACACATAATAAAGAAATCATTGTCCACGCAGATGGGCAATTAGAACCAGTTGAAGGTAAAGATACTCACCGGTTCCTAGAAGCTGGTTCCGGCGTTTTAAATGCTACAGAGTCTAAGATGTTAATGGCTTTAAATGGCATGCAGCACTTTGCGTCAGGTACCGGTTTATTTGGCGGTATCGGTAAATTTTTTAAAGGCATCTGGGGTTCTTTAAAACAGAAATTGTCGGCACTATCACATATTGCTAAGCATTCAGATACAACTTTCAAACAAGTTTTTCAACCTGACTTTGGCGATATAAAGGGAACGGTTGGAGAGAACTTTGCCAATATGTTTGGTAAACGGGACAAGCAGCAGGGATCAGTTTGGTGGGATACTGCCTGGAACATGTTACATGGTATGGTTTCGGGAGGCGGCGGACAGACTGATTCAGCGTTTTTAAACGAAGCTAAGAAGCTGGCAACTCGTGCCCATCACCGATATTCTGAAGGTTCTAATCTCCGTTTAGGTCCGAATTATTATGATTGTTCTGGCTTGGTTTATGAGACTTTGAAGCACATGGGGATTACGGTTCCAGGTGGATCTACCACAGTCCCAGAGTATAAATACTCAAAGCCCGTATCGTGGAAGAATGCCAAAACTGGTGATTTAGCTTTCTTCGGCCGTGGCGGAAGCCAACACGTTGGCATTGTTGTTGATAATAATGGCTCTGGACATATGTTTAGTGCCGAAAACAGAAAAGATGGAATTAAATATTCTACCATTAAGGGTTTCGGTGATTTTGTTGGGATTCGAAGAGTACCTGGGTTGATTGACAAAGTTAAAAAGTCAACTAAAGCTCATAAACAAAGTTCTGGATTACAAGCACTAGTAAAATCTCAATTAAAAAATTCTGGAGTTTGGAGTTGGGTATCCAAAAACTTAAAACCTCTTTGGAATAAATTGTTTGGAAATCTAAGTAGTTTTGGATTGAGTGGAGACTGGGCAGCTAGAGCTAGAACTTTGGCAAAAGCTCTTAAAAAAGCATATCCAGCAGCTACTGATGCCGGAATTGCAGGCATCTTAGGTAACTGGGAACAAGAATCCGGATTAAGCCCATCAGCTATTGATAGTAAAGATCATGGGACAGGCTTAGGCCAATGGACATTTATTCGTGAAACTAGATTGCGTAATTGGTTAAGGAAGCACGGGTATAAATGGAATTCAGCTGCTGGACAACTTGAATATGCTTTACGTGAACCAGGGGCTTCTGCATCATTTAGATCAGTATTAAGGTCTAATGGTACTCCAAGCGAAGCCGCAAATAAATTCTTTGCAGGTTGGGAATCTGGAGGCCATGAAGATTCTACTGGTCCTAAACGTGAATCCAATGCACGCGCTATTTATAAAGCTATTAAGGGCTATGCGAATGGTGGCTTAGTTGATCAAGAACAGTTAATTAAAGTAGCCGAACGTAATAAACCGGAGACCATCATTCCGTGGGATATTAATAAACGGGGACGAGCCTATGAATTATTAGCCGATACTATGGCTCATTTTAAGCAAACAGATCAGCATACCGACCAATCAAGTAATTCAAATGGTCAGGCTGTCAAAAGACTTGAAGCAAAGTTTGATACAATGATTAAACTTATGAGTCAATTGGTCGATGGCCAAAACAATCCGATTCCGGCAGTAGTGACTGACAAGCAAGTTGTTCAGGCAGTCAATAAGCATAACAAACGAACAACGGCTAAGAATAATTGGGGAAGAGGTGTAACCTTTGGCTAATAACGATAATTATGATGTAAACACATTTGATTTTGCGTTTGATGAAGATGGAAATGGTGGTTTTAATTCACAAGATGATTTAGGAATCTTTTTGAATCATGTATCGAAACCGTTAGCACCTAGCATTACTGAGTCGTTTCAAGATGTTCCTAAACGTTATGGTGGTGTTTACTTAGGAACAGACTACGGTGAAAAGGAATTTGACATTCCAATTACTTGTTTCTGTACCACTCGTGATGAATATAACGAACGCATTAAAACGTTGACTAATGTTTTAGTTAATACCAGTAGTGATGCGGATACTGAATATCCGCTGAGGTTTAATGACGATCCAGATGTAACTTATTATGGACACTTTACGAGCATTCCAACACCGACGTTTATTAATGAAGGTGTCCAGGACTTTCAAACTACGTTAGTCTTCATGTTGGCGGATCCACGTGGATTTCTACCACAAAAAGAAATAAAAATTACAGATAATGATCAACAAATTATTCCTGAAGGAAATACGGAAGTTGATCCAATTATTCATATTATTCCGAAAACCGATCTTTATTATGTGGGTTATGAAACAAATGATGATTATGTAGCGGTTGGATATAACGTTGATGATGGTGATACGGCTACGGATAGTGATGGTAACATTACAGTCATGGGACAATCCCAAACCCAACAGGTTGACGACCCATGTAACTCATTAGCAACGTGGATTCAATGTGGCGAGGATACACAAGCTTTTCCAATTTATAAGGGTGAGTTAGATGGAAAATCGGCAGCCACTGGTACTTCAATTATGGTGGCTAAAGATAAAGATGATCATTACGAATGGGGATCTCGTGGGAAACACAAGAATTTTTACGGACCAGCGGTTATGCATAATGGTCTACCGAAAATTACTCCCTATTGGAAAGTTTCGGTACGCTTACATCATGTTAAACGAATGAAAAATGAGCGGGCGATGGGAAAAATCGAAGCTTATTTGTTGGACAATAACGGTAATGTTTGTGGAAGAATGGGCATTGAAGATTATTCGATGGGCCGTTATCCACGGGCGTTTATTCAATTAGGTAATAATTTTGATAGTAGTAACTCTGATAGTTATTTGACATTGCTATTTGATGAAGGTAATGGTCAGCAGAAGCATAACGGCAAACCAAAGCCTGTTAAAGTTGCCTACACCAAAACGGTCACCGTTAAGAAGAAGACAGCCAAAAAGAAGAAGACAGCCGTTAAGAAAAAGACGGCTAAAAAGAAGAAGTGATAAAAATGAATTTACAATTCTTTGCTCGAAGGAAACGAAAAAAGCGTAAGAAGACTAAGACTAAAAAGAAACGAGTTGTAAAAGCAAAAAAGGGTGGTAAGAAAAGTAGTAGTAAAGGAGGCAAAAAGACATCAGCCCCCAAAGCTACGACAAAGAAGAAAAAGGAAAAGGAATATGTAACTGAAACCTCGTATATGAATAGGGATGCCTACTCGAATTTTTATGGTGAATTTATTCTTGAACGACAGAAAAAATCGGATAAGTCTGGTAAAGTTTACGACAATTGGGTAGCAGAAATTAACCAGTGGGATCCTAAAACTGGTGAACCATATAGTGTTAATAATACCCATAAAACTCACATGCATAAGGAAAAGTTAGATAAATCCGGTAAGTTTGGTTTTGCTTTAGCTAACTTAGGCGTTTTCTTTGGTAAGCATGATATTAAAGAGGACTTAGTTAATCCAGTGGTGGCGTATAAGTCGGATTATGAAGCTTTAACCAATTATGAAGAATGGCGCAGTGATGGCTCTACTGATCCGGATGATACACCACATATTATTGCCAAGGCTGGTCAAGAAATTATTATTGATACGGCCAACAATAAAGTTACTATTGATGGAAAGCCGGCCGATAAATACGTTTCATGGTTATCGACCTTCCCTAAATTAACCGGTGGAGTTCCACAAACTCTACACTTTGTCCCGGATCCCAAAAATGCTGATGTAACAATTGAATATCGACCAGCAATTAAGTAGTCACGAAAGCGGCTACTTTTTTCATACATAAATAAGGAGGTTAGAGATTTGTATATTATCCTGGATAAAAATTTAAAGCGAGTTGCCACGTTATCAACTAATTCAGACGCCAACCCGTTTTGGGGTGAAGTAGTTGAACGCCAAATTGCCGATGATAACAGTAACTCGGATGATGGTATTACTGGCGTTAGCACTTTTAATAGTACGGATCCGAATGCTAACTCCAAAAGCTGGAATGATACATTAACAGGACTAACCATGTTGCAAAGTGCCCCTGCGGCTCAATACTTAACGGTTGGTAATAGTGTCGCAGTGTATGATGATGTGCATAATCATTGGCGTATTTATCGAATCTATCAGGTTGACGAAAACATTGATGCAACTAGTGGAGCTCATCTGGTAACGGTGGATGCTATTAACCTAGCAATCTATAAACTAAATAAGACCATTCCACCCCAAAAAGAAATTAAAGATTGTAAATTAGATCAAGCCATGCAATGGATCATGGCAGATACCGGTTGGGACTTACAAAATAATTGTTCTTCGGGATTATTTGCCGATATTAATTTTGATGGAACGTCTTCTAGTCAAGCTGCCTTACAGACGGTTCTATCAACTTACGATGCGGAAGCTGATGCTTATTGCCATATTGACACTAATGGTATTGTGACTGACCTGATTTTAGAATTAGCTGATCAATTGGGAGAAGATGAAGGTAAGTCAATTACCTATGGGCAAAACATGTTATCTGTCCAACGAGAAACAGTTGATACTAATTTAGTAACCAAGCTTTACATTGTGGGCGCAAATAATGCTTCAATTGCAGAGGTTAATAATGGTAAGAACTATATTACCGATCTATCGGCAAATTCTCTTTATAACAATGATAGCAATACCTGGCTAGAAGGGACCATCACGAGTGATACCATTACTGAACCTAAAGCATTACTTGATTGGGGATTACGTGAATTAAGATTGTACAATCATCCACGAATTAACTATGCCGTGGAGGTTACTCAAGATTTTCAAGCTAACTTGGGCGATACTATTAAGGTGATTGATTTATCTATGAACCCGATTTTAACCACGGAGGCAAGAGTCATTCAGCAAACTACCTCAGAAAGTGACCCAAGTCAAAATAAAGTTGTATTAGGTGAGTTCAGTACAGTTAAAGTAATTACGCCGGCGTTTATCCGTAATATGGAACAGCGTTGGAATGACCATGTTAAGAAACTATTTGAAGATGCCCGAGAAAATGCCAATGCAGCCACAGTTAGTTTGATTACGCCGTTGGGCTCGACTTGGTATAACACGGATACTTCCAAACGGGTGATTGCGAGATTGTTTATTGAAGGTGAAAACGTGACTTCTTATCTGTCACCGCAAGCTTTTAATTGGCAAAAAATTAATATGGACGGTACCCGTGATATTGGGTGGGAAGCTGACCATGCAAAAGATGGTTATCAGGTTACTATTGAACCACCATTTGTAGGTACTTTACTTGTAACAATTGATGATGCTTACGTCAAACATCAAGCTGAAATGTGGATTGATACCAGTAGTTCAGCTGACGGCTCTTGGCAGAAGCTTTGGGAAACTAAGGATGCCGCCAACAAAGATTTTAATGGCGATCAGCACATTGGGGCCTTACAATTTTCATATTTATTGAGTGATGGTTCAGTGTTGTCTAGTTATCACTACACTAAAGACAAAAGCCATTCTGATTGTGAGTTTATTAAATGGAATGCCGATGGAACATTACAAAGCATGATGTTTGTGACTGGAGGTGGCCATTGTGGTTCTTTTGGTTATGATGAAGGTTCCAACACAATTTATACAGAAATAAAAGATCAGAATGATGGGAAATATTATTTAGTAACTCTTCCTTACCAAGCAAATACGAGCGCCAGTAACATAACTAAGTGCTGCCAAGTAAAACAATATTTTCGAGTTGCAGTTGATTTGAAGAACAATCTGTGGTTGGGAAGCACGACGAGTGGGAAAGTGTATGTTTGTCAGATAAGCGATTTACAGGCAGGAAACTTCAAACCAATCATTGAATTTAAATTGCAAGATTTTAAATGGAAGCCATTACCAGCTGGAACCACTAATAATGGCGCTTATAACACTCTTCAGGCAAATGGGATTAGTTATCCATTTGCTTTTTTTACGGCGGGTGATGCTAACAATGCTGATGACAAACATGTTATGTGTATTAACTTAATTACACAGTCAATGGTATTTGATTATGTGGTGGAACCAATGCAGGATATTAAGTTAACAGTGCCGTTGGAAAATGGCGGGCATTTGGAACCCGAAGGTGTTTATGAAGATGTTAATAATTCTAGGTTAATTGTTGGCTTTAACGTTTCTGAATATAGGGATGATGCACACACTGTGTCTATTGCTCATAGTGCATTATATACGGCTCCCCTTAAAATCCGTGATGATTCTAAAGACTTAGTTGTTGAATATCCTGAACAAGATGAAGGTGAAAATGATGAAGCTGAACAACCAGTAATTGCTGGAAATGATAATGCGGATGATTCGGATGCAAGTTCAGATAGTGATGAAGATGGTGATGAGTCAACTGGCGAAGGGACAGAAGTTGAGGATGGTGATAACGATTGATTATTGCAACGGGGACGTTAAATATTGATGAAAATGCCAAGCTTGCTCAGCAAGCCTCTGATGACGCCAAAAATGCTGCTAACTCTGCAGCTGATGAAGCGGGTAAAATTAAAACTTCTTTGGATGGGAAAATCACTGTCTCATCTCAAGAACCATTTGATGATGGAAAAGCCCATGATGAAGGTGATATTTGGTATGTTCAAGACAGTAACCATATGACTAGTGAAATGTATACCTACGATGGTTCGGACTGGGTTAAGACTAAAATGTCTCAAACTGTCCTATCGGTTGGACAGCTTTCAGCATTAACTGCTGATTTGGGAACTATTGAAGCCGGATATTTGAATTCGGTAGAAATTGATTCATCAACCATTAAAGCTGCCAATATTGATGCAAAATCAACAATTACAGGAGCTTCAATTACAGGAGCTTCAATCGAAGAAGATAGTAATAATGGAAGGATTACATTAGATAAAGGCGGATTCTGCGCCATTCATAATGGGAAATATCTTCAATTTGTATCTGGAAATAGTAATGGGTACACTCAAATCCGTGGTGGCTTGGATATTGATTCAATTAATGTTGGAGCCTCAGTTATTAAAGGACAGACTTTTTCAGCATATGGCGGTAATAATACTCATATTGGTAGTGAAAATGCTTGGACGTATTTAGCGGAAAGAATCAAGTGTGGCTCTACTGATAGTGGCCATCCCTCAATATCTTCTACTATCGGAACTGATATCTATTTTCATAATGAAGCTGGATCGACAATTGATATTCATGCTGGTGATGTTATTTCACATGGGACCGATTTACTTAAAGAAATTAATAGTAAAACTGATAGTAGTGGTGATGTTAGTAGGATTGATGGTGACATTAGTAGGATTCGCAGTGAAATTAGTGATATTAAAAGTGAATTGAAGAGGAAGAAGAATAAGTAAGGTGATTTGATGAATGATATTAAAGCGCAAGATTTAATTAACCAATTAGTTAATGAGTACAGTCAAGATATGGCAGCAAAAAATCAACAAATTGCGTTATTAAAAATTGAAAATAATCAGCTTAGAAAGAAGGCGAAAAATAATGAGCAAGGAACTCGCATTCACGGATGATAATGATGTGGTTAAATATTTAGATACAACCACTGCTTTTAATCTGGCACTCACGGCCGACGGGGTGGCCTTTGATTTAACTAATGCTAAGTCAATTCTGGTAAAAATAGCTAATGATGATGGCTACATCATGCAACAAACTATTGATTTAACCACTGTAACTAGTCCGCTTGGTGGAACACTAAGCTTTCCAATTAATCAGGATATCATGAACACATTGGTTTCAGATGATTATGATATTGAAGTTTGGGTTACTATGAATGATGGTACGCAGGCAATTTTTCCAAGTGATGGGACATTAGGGTTCTCAATTGAAGAGAATCTGATGAGTGATACTGGTGAAGTAATTCCAGTTATTACCTTTGATCAATTTAAAGATCAATTTGATGATATGATGACACAAATGCAAAATACAGTGTCAAACGTTAAAAAAGGCGATAAAGGTGATACTGGTACTGGTCTTGAAATCAAAGACAAAGTTTCATCAGTTTCAAATTTACCCTCAACAGCAAACGAAGGTGACGGCTATTTAGTTGGCGAAGAATTATATGTTCGAGTAAACAACGCATGGAAAGATTGTGGACCATTACAAGGACCGAAAGGTGATCGAGGAATTCAAGGTATTCAAGGAAATACTGGCACGGGCATTTCTTCAACTACAATTCAATATCAAATTTCAAGTAGTGCAACTACTGCTCCAACAGGAATTTGGTCAAATAACATCGTTGCTACAACGACTACAAATCCCTATTTGTGGATGAAAGCTACTTTAAATTATACTGATCACACAACAAAAGTCTTTTATCTTGTTTCACAAAAAGGTGATAAAGGTGATACTGGACCAATGGGTCCTATGGGACCAATTGGCCCACGAGGCCCTGTTGGTTCTGGGTTAGTTGTTAAAGGTACAGTCAAGGAAGCTTCACAACTTCCAACTGCTGGAAATCAAGAAGGATATTGTTATTTTATTGGTACAGATTTATATGTTTGGGATGCAGGAAAATGGAAAAATTGCGGAAGTGTAAGTCCAGATTTAAGTAACTACGTTACTGTTACTGATTTAAATAATGGATTAAGTACAAAAGTTAACGTCACCGATACTGCTAACTGGCAGAAGTACCCAATTACTGATGTAACGGGTGCGCCGACCGCCCATATTGGAGCAAATTATCCATATAAAAGCATAAAACAGCTTTTAGACACTTCTACTACTGGGTTTTATACCATTTATATTGGTAAAGATGCTTTGGATACACCAGATTCTTCGGATAATTGGCGTGGTATTATTCAACTTCAATTTAATCGTGTTTGGGGAATTTTAACTGGAGAATTTACGAAAGTCTCTTACTATGTTGGCGGAATTTATAACGGAAATACCAGTGCTCTAAATTGGGTTAAATTGGCTAACGATCCAGAAGTTGTTCACAGTACAGATATGCGTAAACCAGCCAGTGATGTAGCGGGAATTGAAGAAGTTAACGCTAAACAAGATAAAATTGGTTACACACCTGCTGACGACAGTAAAGTTGCTCATAAAAGCGGTGCTAACAATTTCGATACCGTTCCAACGGTCAACAATAATCCGTTGCTTCTCGCAAGCAGTTTGCCAAGTGACCTAGCACGTACAGGTTCAGATCAAGAGTTTACAGGTAAAAATACTTTTGATACTGCGCCAATTGACAAGACAACAGGTAATCCGTATATCACTAAAGACGGTGTGCCAGCAGTTTCATCAACACTTGCAGATACGACTAAGGATGCCAATTTTACAGGAAAACTTCAAAAGTCTGGAATTGATGTGGCAACTAAATCAGATGTTACAACCGCCGTTAATACGGCAACAAGTAAAGTGGTTACAACTGATAAGCCAGCAAACTTTACTGCTGGTTTGCAAGTAGATGGTACGGATGTCGCAACAAAAAGTGATATTCCAAGTAATACGAATGATCCAAGAGTTGATAAGCTAATCGGCAATTTACAATTTGTCATTCTTGATATTACTGCAAATGTTCCAGAATTAAGTAGTATGGGAGATACATTAATAAATCAACTCAAACAGGGATTATAAAATATGGAACTTATTTCTTCGAGAACAAGGGTAGTTATATCTATTTAGTTAAATAAGGACGGAGATCAACTCATTCTAATCTAATTAAATTTAATGTAGATTTTTTCAAGTAATATACAAAAAATTATAATTATTGAACAACGATAAAAAAGGAGATAATAAATAATGTTTATTTATATTACGTTTGATTCAAATGGTTTTGTTACTGACTATAAAAAAGTCGAAACAGATGGTTACACAAAAGTATTTGTTTTAGATTCATGGATTAATCAGTTTGCTCAATACCCAGATAAGTTTAGATATGATTCAACCAATCAAAAATTGCTCAATCCGGGTAACTTACCAAGCGTTTCATTGAATCAAGTAAGTACAGATGTAACAACTTTACAAACTCAATTACAATCTTTGCAATCGACAGGTACTCAAACTGATTCACAATTGGGATCTTTGGTAAGTAACATTTCAGTGGTTCAAGGACAAATTCTCGGAGAACTACAAAATATTCAAACTCAATTAAATGATTCTGAAAAAGCAACTGCTGTACCGGTAGCAAATACAACTAATTCACCAGCTTAATAAAAGGAGGTAATACAATGTTTAATATTGATTGGCACGGAATGCTTAAAATTGAATATGATAACGGTTGGTTATCTTATGATAAATTGAAACTGTTCGTTGGTTGGAATGAATTAACAAAAGATCAGTTTACTGATATTACTGGTAAGAATTATGACACTGGTAGCGTTGCCCAAGTAACAAGCTCATCATAACGATTACTCAGTTTAGTAAACCCACATGTGATCTCTTGGCGGAATGCAAGTTTAATTAAATTAAAGTCGGTCACTCTTTTGGAACAGTGGTATAATCATTTTCGTAGGCATTAACCCCTCTAATGTCTACGCATTCGAATATTCATCTGAGCATTTATGAATGCCCCATGCTCATACATTCCCCTCAATGTATGTGATGTATACACGCCCGTCATAAGATGGGCGTGTTTGTTTTTAATAATTAGTTGTTACGACTATATAATCGTGATACAAAGTGTTTGTGGAATTCCATTCCTCCAAGAAGGAATTTCATATTCTTCAATATGATATGAATTGAGGACGCCCTTTAAAGCGGGGCGTTTTCTTTTACACAAATTTTATGGAGGTAATTTTATGTACACACAAATTGTCGATATTTTTAATTCTCTTAAAGCAACCGGACTGGTTGCTTTTTTAATTGCTGTAATTCCAGCAACTTACAAATTGGTTAAACCGTTGATTGAAGCTAAAATTAAAACTGAAAAGAATACTCATATCAAGCAAGGGATGGAATTAGGCTTGAAATTAGCGAATGCTTTCGTTCCTGTGGTGGCAAGTATGCCAGCTTTAAGTAATTCTGATCGTAAAAAAGTGGTCAATCAATTTGTTGATTCTGGCTTAAAAGAGTCCGGCTTTAATTTTAAAGCAGAAACAATTGAAGGATTAGCAGAACAAGCTTACCAGTATTATAAACACACTCTAAAGGGAGATAATCACAAAGCACCTGTTACTCCGGCGCCTACCAATGACGTTACACCCGACGTTCCAGTCAATGACGATCCGGAAGTATTTAACGAACCCCAATCATCTGAACAAAAGTAGGAAGTGACGAAAATGACAAAAAAGGTTGCTGATTTATCTGCTTACCAAGGCAGTTCTGAGACCTACATGAAATTTTTAAAAAGTCACGGAATTGATGCCACGGTGGTTAAATTGACGGAAGGCACTGGATACATTAACCCTAAAGCTAGAGAACAAGTGGCTAACGGATTCAAAGTATTTGGTACTGTGAGTGTTTATCATTTCTTTCATGGTCATGGTTCATCAGAAGCTAAGTATTTCTTAGCTTGGGTAAAAAGCTTTGGGTTGGATAAATCCACAGTCTTGGCCCTAGATGTGGAAGCACAAGACCTTCCTTGGAAGACCACAGCTGAAGTAAATGCCTTTTTAAAGGAGTTAAAAGCCAACGGATTTACCAACGTTATTACTTATGGATCCGGTTCATGGTTTGCTGAAAAGCGAATTGATCGAGCGAAACTTATTGATAAGCATATTTGGGTAGCGGCGTATGGTGTTAGTCAACCGGGAATTGATAATGCGAATGCCTGGCAATATACCGATAACTACGATGGATTAAAGGTTGACGCCAGCTTAGATTTTGATGGTTCACTGTCCGGAAGTGGGGTAGTTATTAAACCTGCTAAACCGGAATATTATCAAACTCCAGGCCTATACGAAGCAACACAAAGCGTAATTCACCAATTTAACGATGCTGAATTCAAGTCAAAACGGCATACCCGTCTGATTAAAGGAAGTCGATTCTATGCTACCCCAATAAAATATGGTAAAATTTATCGACTTTCTACACCGACTGGTTACTATACAGCAAACAAAGATAAAGTTAAATTTATTTTTGCAGTAAAGGCTGGTGATAAATAATGGTGGAAGTTCCTGATGAAATCAATATGACTAAAATGCTCATTGGCATTAAAGAAGATATTTCTTCCATTAAACAACAGCTGAATGATCAGGCTGATTTGAATGCTAAAACAGATAAAGCTTTGGCTAAGTCTATTGAAAATGAACATCGAATTGATAACCTTACACATATTAACTATGCATTAATTTCTTTAGTGGCAGCGGGAATTATTGTACCGTTGATTATTTATTTAATTGAGAAATTTATGTGAGATGAATCTCCCTTGAATGATTATGGGGGGGAATACATATATTGGTATATATTAATTAATATTATTTTGTGCTTTTGATAATATTATGCACATATTAGCCTTTGGTTATTGAACTATCATTTTTGAGGACAAAATAGCTAATAACGGTCAAATAACGGTCAATTAAAATTATAAATGCCTTTATATCAGCGTTTGTAAGGGGCACTTGTGCCTGCAGTCGGCATCAATGATTATAGTCAGTTTTTTATGACAGAAGAAGACACTCTTAGTCCTTTTAATTAAGAAGGGATTAGGGGCCTTTTTTTGTTTTTGTCTTATCTACACGCTGCTTCTTTAAATATTGTAGGGCCAAAGAAAGTGCTTGTGTTGAAAAAGTACTAATTTTTAATTGTGAATCAATTAAAAACGCCAGAATTAACATCCAGGAAAAGCGAAGCCGTACCCATACTAGCGACTCATAGCAGCACTTATAATTGGTACATGTAAAAACGCTATAATTGGTATAGAACGCATAAATATCTAAACTGCTTTATATAAAAGAACTTGTGCATTAATAAATCCGAATATCCCCTTGTGGTATACCAATATATTTGTTATTCTGTATAGGTAATAAAAGAAAAGGGGATTTTTATAATGAAAAATATTTTACTCGTTTGCGAAGATGGAATTTCTAGTAATTTTTTAGTTAAGTCAGCTAAATTATTTATTGAGAACTATCAGGCAGATATTAATTTAATACCAAGTGATTTTGAAAATGCGGCGCAACATTTGAATGACGGTGTTGATTTGGTCTTGGTAGCACCACAGGCCACTTATCACGAAAAGGAGCTTGAATTGCTTGACGGTAAAGCCAACCTTTTAACAATTCCTGATGAAGTATATGGTTGGGCTAACGGCGAAAAGCTCGTCAAGTTCATTCTCAATCAATTTAAGTCTGCAAAGGCAGTTTAATGGATGAAAATGAATTAAATCAAATCTCAATGCTCATGTTGACCTATTCGGGAAAAGCCAAGCAGATTCTTAACCAAACAATTGATACAATCTCATTATCTACATATAAAAAAGACGATGTACCTGCACAATTCGAGAAAGCTCATAAATGGCTCATAAAGGCGCATAATGAGCAAAACAAAGCAATTAAATATGTAGATAATTTGCAATACTCGGTGCTGTTCACCCACGCACAAGACACACTGATGAATACTGAAACAATTTATTTCTTATTGACCAAATTAATTCCGTTGATAAGAATAAGTCAATAAACAGGTTGATTTTATTTTTCTCAAAAAATACTGGTCGATATTCTGCCGTCATTGAATTACCTTCCATTCTGGAATATAATAGTTGTTATGGTTTGATCTTTGATAAGCTTTAAAGAACAATTATTAATGAATGATCTAATCCAGTTAACACGTGTTAAGGTGGATTAGATTTATTTTTTGGAGGGTATCACATGCAACAACATGAACAAACTGACCAGGAAAGACGAGCTGACAGCTCATTCTTTGGCCAACCAAGAGGATTATCGACGTTATTCTATACTGAAATGTGGGAGCGCTTTAGTTACTACGGAATGCGGGCAATCCTGTTATTTTACATGTATTTCAGTATCAGTAAAGGTGGTTTGGGCTTTTCACAACCACTTGCTGCATCAATCATGTCCATCTATGGATCGTTGGTTTACTTGACTTCTGTTGCCGGTGGTTTCATTAGTGACCGTATTTTAGGAAGTCGGAGAACTGTATTCTATGGTGGTGTCCTGATTATGTTTGGCCACATTGCTCTCTCAATGCCATTAGGACGGATTGCGTTATTTGCCTCAATCGTTTTAATCACCTTGGGAACCGGTCTATTAAAGCCAAATATTTCTGAGATGGTTGGTGGGTTATATACTGAGTATGATAACCGACGAGATTCTGGATTTACGATCTTTGTGTTTGGGATTAACTTAGGGTCGTTTATTTCACCAATCCTAGTTAGCTGGCTGGGAATGAGTTACAACTTCCACCTTGGTTTTTCTTTGGCTGCTATTGGGATGTTTTTCGGTCTCCTACAGTATATCCGTGGTGGTAAGAAGCACTTGCCAAGTACGAGCCTTTATCCATCTGATCCGCTTGAACCTGAAGACGTTAAAAAGTTATCGTTTCGGATTGGCGTTGGCGTGGTCGTCTTTGGATTAGTATTGTTATTGATGCAAGTGATGGGGACCTTGTCACTAAGTACATTTATCACCTTACTTAGTCTCATTGCGATTGCCACCCCAATTATTTACTTTGTCATTATTATTTCCAGCAAGAAAATTTCAAGTACTGAACGTTCTCGAGTTATTGCTTATATTCCATTATTCATTGCTGCAACGATTTTTTGGGCCATTGAAGAGCAGGGATCAGTTGTTTTAGCTTTGTTTGCGCAGAATCAAACCAATAATAACTTTTTTGGTTTCCAAATTCGAGCTGGTTTCTACCAGTCATTAAACCCCGCATTTATTATGCTCTATACGCCATTCTTTGCATGGTTGTGGATTAAATTAGGGAAGAAGCAACCTAGTTCGCCTTCTAAATTCTCTTTAGGAATGGTGATTGCCGGGTTATCGTATATTTTCATGATCCTGCCAGCTTCTTTGTTCGGAACTTCCGCTCGCGTAAGTCCGTTGTGGTTAGTTGGTAGCTGGGCAATTGTTGAAGTTGCGGAGTTGTTAATCTCGCCAATTGGCCTTTCTGTAACGACAAAACTTGCACCAAAAGCTTTTGAATCTCAAATGATGAGTATGTGGTTCTTAGCCGACGCGGCTGGACAAGCAATTAACTCACAAATTGTTAAGTACTATACGCCTGATAATGAAATTAATTATTTCTTGATCATTGGAATTTGCGCAATTGTTGCTGGAGTCATCCTGGCGTTCCTTGTCAAGCCGGTTAAACGACTTATGGAAGGCGTTAACTAATAGCGATCAACAAAAAAGTGTTATCCTTTCTGGGATAACACTTTTAATTATGGGAGAAGAATATGGTAAAAATAGTTGCATCTAGCGACGATCATTTTGACATCAATAAAGTTGATATTAACCGAATTATTGAACAGCAAGCCGCATACTTGAATGAGCATTACGTAGATTATTACTTGATTGCAGGTGACATGTTCAATGATTTTGAGAAAGTCTTGGCATATGTGCATGATCTGAAGAGGAAAGTGGTATCGACCAATGTTTTGTTTATTGCCGGAAATCATGACATGATCAGAAACGTTACTTATGAAGAACTTGAAAAGGGGAGGTGGCCTGGATATATTAACAATCGATTTGTTGATATTCCCAACACTGATATCAGGATTATCGGGATTAACGGGTGGTATGACTACTCATTTGCCAGCAATGTTGCTAAATCAGAATCAGATTTTTATCACTGGAAGCAGACGTATTGGATAGATAGCCAAATTTCGCAACCTATGAGCGATATTGAGCGCGAGGACATCGTCCTTCAAGAATTGGAGAAACAGCTCATAGCGGCCAAAAATGCCTCGAAAAAGGTGATTGTGATGACGCACTTTGTCCCGAACCAAAAGTTTATTCGATATACAAAAGATTTTCGCTTTTGGAATATGGCAAATGCAATGATGGGAAGTATCAGATTTCAGGCACTTATTGACCAATATGCGGTTAATTCTGTGATTTTTGGTCACATTCATAATCGATATGTACCAACGAAAATTAAGGCAACTTGGTATTACAATGGCGCCGTTGGATACCACAATCACCATCATAACGAATGGCAAAGTGCTGATTTCATAACAGAATGGCAACGCCAACTCAAATTTATTCAAATAAATTGAATATTGCGCTTGACGGTGGCCGAAAAATTTTGTATTATAATACTCGTTGGTTTGATAGCAAACACAATGCTGGAGGGGTAGCGAAGTCTGGCTAAACGCGGCGGACTGTAAATCCGCTCCTTCGGGTTCGGTGGTTCGAATCCACTCCCCTCCATTTTATTTTTGGGCTATAGCCAAGAGGTAAGGCAACGGGTTTTGATCCCGTGATGCGCTGGTTCGAACCCAGCTAGCCCAATTTTTGGTTTTCTCCCGTTTTCATAGGTTGTCAAAAGCCTATGAGGACGGGATTTTCTTTACCTTCGATTGTTATCCGTTGTCACTGATTGTCACCCCAGGGGGAGCCAAAATATCAGTGGCAACAATAATTGACCGAATCCGGCCGAATTGGTATACCGTAATTAAAATTTTAAATACGCTGCCAACTTTTTTGTAGCTTCATTAGGTTCCTTGCAGGTAGTGGCGGTATAGACGTCAAAAGTAGTCTTTAGTGACGAGTGACTTAGTTGTTGTTCTTTTACTGCAATCGGATTGGCACCCGCATCATGGGATAAAGTAGCATAAGTATGGCTGAAAGCATGGACAGTAACTTTCTTCAAATCATAGTTATCAATGACATATTTTAGCCATAGCTGGGGTTTAACTAGTTGAAACATTTTATTTCGTTCGTTACAGAAAACTAAATTGTCACCAAGTGGAAAACCTAAGGCCTGCAAATACTTTGCTTGCTTTTTTTCCACTGTCGCAAAATTTAGGCGGCTTCAGGCGCTATAAACACGGTTCGGTAGTTTTGGGCGACTGGGCTACTAAACGATTATCAGCGCCACGAGATTGCGTTTTATTGATATCAATTGAACAATCTTTGAAATTAACATCACTCCATTTAAGTGCCAGCATTTCAGATTTTCGCATCCCCGAAAAAGCAGCTAGTCTAAAAAAGACACAGGCTTGAGGAATTTGACTATCATCTTTGAAACATTCGAAGAGGTGTTCCAATTCTTGCTTATCGTAATAATTCTCAATATTTTGCCGGGTCCAATTATCAGTTTGACGAGGGATAATGATACCATCTACCGGATTGTACATAATTAGCTGCATGGTAATGGCATATTTGAGTACTTTACCGGCGTAATTCAGAAAACGATGGTATTGACGCAGCCTATCATTGAACCAGTCGTTAACAGCCTGCTGACACATTGGTACAGTGATCTTTTCAACCTGGTATTTCCAAACACGGGTAAGATATGTAACCGAAAGATTCGCTGGGTGGTTGCCCAGGAAGATTCCTTGACGGTGTTTTTGTACTGGATCAACCAACATGGGGATGTGTCATCTGAACTTTGCTATGGCGGGCTTTTCGAGTTATTACATTTTGGACTAAGTATTTAGCCTAGTTGTCCGTTCAAATAAGCTTTTAAAAGAACTATTCCTAACCCAATAATGATTAGTAGGATAGCAAGCCATCCCAGTCCTTTGCTTCGACTGTCGTAATGGGTGAAAAAGCCATAGCGAATCTTGGTATTAAAGGCTGAGATCATGACACGATGCCGAAAATAACTGCCCCTATTAAAATAACAATATCCATAAAGAATTTCTTTCCTCCAAAAAATAAATTTTTCGTACGAAGACTTTTGATCATATTCGTCCATGATTGAGTTTTCGTAAGCAGTGAAAAGGTTCTTTCCAGTATCGTGTGAAAGAATTGAAATTTCGTTGCTGGATCCTTATAAAACGGAGGACATGCGAATCTTAATGTAACGAATCACACAGGATTGGAAAGAACCTATCTACTGCTTACAAACTACTTCGTACCTTTCGTGATCATTGGAAAAAATAAAACATTTATTATCAACTTTTTTATCAGGCACTATCAAGCAAAAAGGCTTCAGATATCGGATAATCCAATATCTGAAGCCCTTTTAGAAAGAATGATTTTATAAAGTCAGTCATGCACTGGGTTATTCTCAATTTCAATCCCAGCATTCTTGCCAGCATCCAAACTAACCGTTCGGTCAACAGAAATAACGACAGCGGCGAGTGCCTTTGGGAGTTGATTTGCGGCAGCATATTTTTCAGCATCATCAAATATTTGATCATCCTTGTGAATGGTTGCTTTGCCCTCGACCCGGAAACCCTTCATACCGGGATAAGGATGAAAAGCAGCGGCAATCTTCGGATTCACTTGGACGTTATGCCATGATTGATGACCCGTTTCCTCGTTATAGATTAAATGTTCATCATCAAGAACCCGCAGAGTACCCTTAGGGCCAATTTGTGGATTACCATTTTCATCGACGGTTGCGATAAAGCCAAACGCATCTTGAACTAATTGTTTCTGTTCCTCAGTTAAAGTTGCCATTATGTGAACCTCCTAAATTTAAATCAACGTCAAAAATTGTTGATGAACCATAAACAATATTATCGACCCTTTCTTAGGGAAGTGTCAATAATAATGACACGAGGTCAACTATTCTCCTGCTAATTTGAGCTTACCGATGGACTATTAACCGAAATCGTCACTTCCATCACATAATGGCGAATGTGCTCGTGGGCATAGCTGAGTGCTTCGTTAAAGTAATCAAACAAATCATTCACGGAACCGGATAATTTAGTTGCGTAGTGCATTCCTTCAGGATTGAGCCCCTTAACTTCGGCCATATTAACGATTTTTTCGATATCTTTCATGTAGTCGGCATCCCCAAATGCATAGAAGGAATACTTACAGTCGACATGCATATTGGGGAGCGCTTTGCCCAACTTGATTGGGGTGATTTCTTCATTTAGGTAATGATCCGCGTCGGTATCGCCTGGACATCCTTTTGAGAAGGTCAATTCATATACGGTATGAGTTGAATCCGTGTAGGTAAGTTGGCATGCAGCTTTCACAATGTTAACGACATTTTCTTGGCGTCCCCGGTATGTTGTACTGAACATATCCGTTTTTTGCCAAACAGGTAATTCAAGCGAATTAAGTTGTTTAATGGCGTCGGTAATGATCGTGGCGAATTGGTCACTCATGGGATAGACACTAAGCTTGCAGCCGGTTACGTCTACTGAGCCATCAATATTACAGTCAATGTTCATGTGAAGTTCCTCCAATTATGATTTTCTGGTTTCAAAAGTATGAGCCCGGGTAAATAAATTATGAATCAAACTCACAAGGCCAACCGAGAAAATTAGGTTGGAAACTAAGCGAGTGAGAAATAGGGCTAGCATCATCAAGAGTTTTAACTTGATGTAGCCATGGATAAATAATGCAGACCCAAAGGTGACAACGGTTGATAAAACGGCGGCCAGCAGGAGTGACCTAACATCAAACCGCTTGTATCTAAAGCTCGCAAAACCCAGTTCACTCCCTAGTCCTTGAAAGAATCCGGCAAATAAGGCCGTAATTCCAAACTGGCCACCCATGCCGCTTTCCAAAAAGGCGCCAAGAATTTCACTGATCAGAGATGAGCCTGGCAATCGAACCACCATAAAAGCGATTGGACCGCCCATACACCACAGCCCGAATAACCCTTCACCAACAAAAGGCCCCAAACCAAGTGGTGACAAGATACCGTAAACTAACGTGTACAGCCAGTCTGAAAAAACAAAAATGAATCCAAACAAAACAGAAATAATTGCAATCGTCCTGATTTATTCATAAAAATACACAAAATACCCATCAAACACATGTTTCACGCGTTTGATGGGTATTTTGCATTTT
>NZ_JAUCAP010000013.1:0-47089 GCF_030361045.1 Lentilactobacillus sp. TOM.63 | reverse complement strand
TTATTCTAACGAGAAACAAAAAATCTGTCATCAGTAATAGATAAAATCTATTACCAACAACAGATATTGTAGAACCTGTTTTGCTACCATCCTCTTTTGACTTTATGAATCAGTTCGATATTTACCGCTAAAACGTGTAAAATAAGATCATGAAGTTTTAGATCGGAGATAACCATGAATAATATAATTGCGCAAGTTGTGACCGGTAAAGTCATTGATGAAAATGAGAAGGACTACTATGTTCAAATTGAAGGAGAAACTTTTCTCTTGGACAAGACGGAAGTTAACAAGCCCTTAAAAATCGGTGCCAGCTTTACCGGCTTCACCTACGAAAATGAACAACATAAAATGCAAATCACGCGGAATATCCCCAAGATTCGACGAGATCACTATGGCTTTGCAACTGTCGTTAAGGAGAAATTTGGCCTTGGTGTGTTTGTTGACATTGGTCTGCCTAACAAGGATGTTGTTGTGTCCATTGATGAATTGCCCACCATTCGGTCACTTTGGCCACAGGCTGGTGATCAGCTGTTGATATGTCTGACAGTTGACAACAAGAATCGGATCTGGGGCCACTTAGCCGATGAAGAAATTTTTGCAGCGATTTCTCGCCCAGTTACTGGTGACATCAAGAATAAGAATTTGAAAGCGCGTGTTTACCGGCTGAAAATGTCTGGCACTCGCTTATTGACTGAAGATTATCACTTGGCATTTTTGCATCCCGATGAACGTCAAATCGAGCCTCGTCTCGGCGAAGAAATGAGTGGTCGGGTGATCGGGACCTTGCGGGATGGCTCAATTAATATTTCGACCAAGCCAAGGGCGTACCAAGAAATTGGTGAAGATGCGCAGATGATTTTGGCAGCTATTAACCATACCGATGATAAACAATTGCCTTTCAGCGATAAAAGTACCCCAGATTCAATTAAAGATTATTTCGGAATCAGCAAGGGGGCATTTAAACGCGCCTTGGGTCACTTATTAAAAGGACAATTAATCGAACAAGAGGATGGTTATATCAAGTTAAAGAAGTAGGGATAACATGATTGACCAAGTCGAAGACTATTTGCATTATCTGCGGGTTGAGCGTGGCTTATCTGAAAATACATTAACCAGCTACCGTCAAGATCTATTGGAAGCTGTTCATTACTTTAAAAAAACAGTTTCCAAGTTCAGCCAAGTTGATCAATTTTTGATTTTGGATTATTTACAAACGCTCCAAAACGACAATAAAGCTCGCAATACTGTCATTCGAACAGTTTCCAGCTTGAGACGCTTTTTTCAGTATCTGGTTCAATTTGGGATTGTCCAAGAGGATCCAATGCTCAAAGTTGATTCTCCCAAGAAAGCTCAGGGCTTACCTGACGTCTTGACAGAGCAGCAGGTAGATCTGCTGTTGGCCACCCCTGATACCGGCAAGAAGCTGGGAGTGCGCGACCGAGCAATCCTAGAGACGCTATATGCGACCGGGTTACGGGTCAGTGAATTAATTAACCTTAAATTGGTTGATTTGCACCTCTCGATGAATTTGTTACAAACGATTGGTAAGGGCGACCGTGAACGAATTATTCCCATTAGTGACGTTGCCTTGGATTGGCTAAACCGGTATTTGAAAACAACCCGACTGACATTATTGAAGAACCGGACCAATACCGACTATGTTTTTTTGAATGCTCATGGTCGGCAATTGACCCGCCAAGCAATTTGGCAAATGATTAAGAAGTATGTGGCTCAGGCTGGGATTAAAACACATGTCACGCCGCACACCCTCCGGCACTCTTTTGCGACCCATCTACTTGAAAATGGTGCCGATCTGAGAATTGTTCAAGAATTATTGGGCCACTCGGATATTTCAACTACCCAAATTTATACGCATATTTCTCACAAACATTTGAAAGAAGTGTACGATAAATTTCATCCCAGAGCTTAATTGAACGAGGTAATAGCATGTTATATCAATATCGTAAAGATTACGAAAAAATCACAATGGGTCTTTTTTCCCTCGTATCCGAACTTCAGAATATGGATCTCGTGACTCAAGAAATGAATTGGTACGCTGGCAGTGATAATCGCATGATTTACCTCTGGCGGGATCAAAACAATAATTGGTCAGGATTGGTTGGCATTGAATTGCGAGGCAAACAATTATTAATTCATCGATTGGTTTTAACGCCTCAAAGTGTTGATCAGCGAAACTACAATCAACTTTTAGACGAATTGCAAGCCCTCTATCCTGACGACACGATTATTAGTGGATTTGATAACCGAGAGATCTGCGCTAAATGGGAGAAGTCAAAGCCTCATGCCTGAAACCACACAACCCCAATTACATTTGAATGATTTTGATGGACCATTAGAAGTTCTGCTGCACTTGATTCAGCAGTCCAAGATGGATATTTATGATATCCAGATTTCCAAAATCACCGAGCAATACATGGATTATATCTATGATGCTCAAAAGTTGAACTTGGAAATTATTGGTGAGTATTTTGTGATGGCTGCCAAGTTAATGGTGATTAAATCAAAAATGCTGCTGCCAACCGAAAATGTGGTTGATCCTGACAAGGAGACTGACGATCCGCGAGCTGAGTTGGTTGCTCAGCTATTGAATTACAAACGCTATAAGGCGGTTTCTTCCGAATTGAAGCAGCTTGAAGCCAAGCGGCGTTGCAGTTTTACGCGATCAGAAATGGTGGCTGCTCCATCAAAAGAAGCGCTGATGGTTCCGTCACCTTTTAATTCATTAGATTTGATGGCAAGTTACGTTGATGCTTTGAAGAATTTTCATTATAATCAACCAATGTCCACTGTGATTCATGAGTGGGAATTTACAATTGAAAGTCAAACAAAATTGGTTCGGAAATTATTGCAGCGGTCAGCTGCCCACATTTCGTTCGATAAGCTGGTCAGTCACACCCATAAAACTGAAGAAGTGGTCACTGACTTCTTGGCGATTCTGGAAATGGCCAAGTACAACGAAGTGATTTTGAGGCAGGATAGTCCAGATAAGTCAATCCAAATTAGAAGGGGACCCGCATATGACAGTGAGTAATTTAGCAAAAGTCGAAGCACTGCTGTACGCTTCTGGTGATCAGGGAATCACGTTGCGGCAGATGTCACAGCGAACTATCCTGACCGTCGCTGCTTGTCGCCAACTAGTCGAACGGATCGCTGAACAATTTATAAATGATGGCGATTGTGGTTTGAAAGTATTTATTAGCAACGATGTCTACCGTTTAGGTACCAAGGAAGAACTGGCCAGCCTGGTTGAGGATTATGTTAATGATGCCAAGCCACGAGTGCTTTCACAGGCTGCCTTAGAAACGATTGCGATTATCATGTATAATCAACCAGTTACCAGAATTGAAATTGATCAGATTCGGGGAGTTAATAGTTCGGCAATTATTCATCGATTGTTGAACCAAGATCTGATTGAGGTTACCGGCGTCAAACAAGAAGTCGGCAATCCTAAACAGTATGGGGTCACTAATTCTGGTTTGGATTATTTTGGCCTCAAATCACTGGATGACCTGCCAGAATTACCTAAGGATGAAGGCTTGGATGAAAATACCAGTGACGCACTGCTAACAAGATTTAACAAGGAAATTGATCATCAAGATCAGGAGATGAACAAATGAGTGAACGATTGCAAAAAGTGATTGCCCATGCGGGAATTGCTTCAAGACGAAAAGCGGAGACGCTGATTACATCAGGACATGTCAAGGTTAACGGGGAAGTTGTGACCGAACTTGGGACTAAAGTGACCTCAGCTGATGAGGTTAAAGTCGACGAGGTTCCGATTTCAAAAGAAACGCTTGTCTATTATTTATTGTATAAGCCACGGGGCGTGATTACCGCGGTAACCGACGATAAGCATCGAAAAACGGTTGTGGATATTCTCAAGGAAGTCCCAGAGCGGATTTATCCTGTTGGCCGGTTGGATTACGACACATCTGGATTGTTACTCTTAACAAATGATGGTGATCTTGACAATAAGCTCACCCATCCCAAGTATGAAGTTGAGAAGACTTACGTTGCCAAGGTTAAGGGGATTGTGACCAATGATGATTTGAAACAACTGCGAACCGGTGTCGTAATCGATTATCGAAAGACTGCCAAGGCCAAGACCAAGTTAATTCGAACGAATAAGGAATCGTCAATCGTTTCATTAACGATTCATGAAGGTCGCAATCATCAAGTTAAAAACATGTTCGAAAAGATTGGTCATCCAGTTGAAAAGCTTAGTCGAGAAACGTATGGCTTCTTGGATTTGCATGGGCTCCAGGCCGGTGAATACCGTCGGCTTAAGCCCCATGAAGTTGAAGAATTAAAAGAGTTATCTGACAACACAAAACGTTGACAATTTGTCAGTTTCTGATATATTTGTAATTGAAATTAAATAATTTGGTTTATCTTCAGGGCAGGGTGCAATTCCCGACCGGCGGTATAGTCCGCGACCGTGATTTATCACGTTGAACTGGTGTGATCCCAGTACCGACAGTAAAGTCTGGTATGCAGAAGATTAATTCTATGCGATTAATAATACCCTGACATATTCTATGTTGGGGTATTATTTTTGAAGATTGACCATTGGGAAGAGGTTTTTTCAATGGAAAATAGTGGCAACAATCGTCAGGTGCTGACGACCCGTTTGGTTGAGATGTCAGTGTTAGCTGGCTGCTCATATGTACTAATGTTTATTTCGTTTCCAATCATTCCGATTGTACCGTACATGAAGATTGATTTTAGCGACATGCCTATCTTGATTGGGACAGTTTTATTTGGGCCTGTTGGCGGCATGACCATCGCCGGATTGAAATCAATTCTGTATTGGGTGACCACCGGTGCATCGGTACCAGGATTGATTGGTGTGGGTTCCTCATTTATCTCGTCGCTGGTTTTGATTTGGGCATTTTACCTGGCTAATCGGGTACTTTCCGGAATGAAAGGTTTCAAAAAAGCACTGTTTGTCATTACCACAATGGCAGTCAGTTTGGCGATTATCATGTCTGCGCTTAATTGGAGTGCTGTGATTCCACTGTATATGAGCGTGATTGGGCTAAAACTCAGTTTACCATTAACCACAATCATTATGGCTGGGGTCGTACCGTTTAACTTAATCAAGGGAATTGTCGTTGGTGGGTTGTTCTATGCCATTAAAGATAAATTCCTGCCAAGGTTAAAGATTAAATAATTTTCTTGACGAACATCGTATATAATAGATATCAGATTAATAATGAGCTGTTTCAAAACGATTCGTTTTGGTTCGGCTTATTTTTTAGGAGAAAATATGGATCTTTCAACACTATATTTAATCTTTGGCGATGCCAATCAAGATCGCAGAGCTAAAGCAATCAAGAATATTTTAGATGGTAGGCGAACGGTTTCCAATCTTTATTGGGGGTTGGAGTATGGGTTATTGCCATATTTTGGTGCCCTTCATGATTTCGATTTAGGTGATGAACAGGCAGCCGTTGATACCTTGAACAAAGCCGGCTTGGCCACAGTGAGTGATGGATTGTTGTATCGGCTGAGCAGTCGAGGGGTTGATCAGCAAAACCAATTCCAAGCTTCAGTAACGCCCTTGAATGAGCTGGCGACTGTTGCTCAATATGACATTGTCCGGTTTTCGCGCCGGTTTATTTTTGCTGTTCAGGTGGTTTCGGAGTATAGTTATTCAAACAATCGGTATTATCCGCAAACAATTGGTTTCTTTGACGATCAATTAATTAAACGCTGGTTTATTCAAAATAAGCAGCGAAATTTGTCTAATTATTTTCACCAACTGTTGCAGCAATTTTTGAGTGGTTTGGAAAACGATCAACTGGCAGACATCTTTGCGGCCAGTTTAACAGGTCACGGTTTTTCTGGGCTAACGGAAGATCAGCTGGCAGTTCAAACAGATTTAGAACCGACAATTATTCAGCTGAATTGGTTAAAATTATATTCTCGATTATTTTTACTATTAAACAAAGATCCGGAAACACCTTTACAATTGCTGTTGACAGGTCTTACCAAACCTCTGATGTCAGGGAGTGCCAAGCAAACCTTTGATTTATTCGTTTCTGTCCGACAACCGGATCCAGCCACAATTGCCCAGTTACGTAAAATTAAGTTGACAACTGTTTATGAACATCTGATTGAAGCAGCGATTGAGCTGCCGCTCGAGCAATTTCCATATCAACGATTACTCCACAAACAGACCATTACTAACTTACGGCAAGCTGCCCCTGTAAATGTTGGTGAGTGGCAATTCAAAGCTGCTAAGGCTCAGATAGCTGATTTACAATTTTTTGAATTTCGACTTTTTCAAATTTCTGAACGAAAGAAGGGTGACAATGATTGACTTAACCGCTGAATTGCATCGATATTTGGGCTTTGACTCCTTTCGGCCTGGACAAAGAGAAGTGTTGGAAAATCTGTTTGCTGGTCGAGACACTTTGGCCATTTTACCAACTGGTGGCGGTAAAACTCTGTTATATCAATTATATGGGGCCATTACCCATCAGCGGGTTGTCATTGTTTCTCCCTTGATTTCCCTCATGCAAGATCAGGTCAGCAGATTGCAGTATTTAGGGTCAAAACGCGTGGTTGCCATTACTTCGGCTATGGATTTTCAGGAACGGGCAGCAATTTTACGCAATCTCAATCATTATCAGTACATTTATGTGTCGCCTGAAATGCTAAGTAATCGAAATATTTTTGAAATGATTGCGAGACAATCTATCGGCTTGTTTGTCATTGATGAAGCACATTGTATTTCTGAATGGGGCCCTGATTTTCGGCCTGATTATCTGCGGCTTGGTAGAATTCGACATCAGCTTGAAAATCCACTCACGTTGATGATGACTGCAACGGCCACTCAACGAACCAGGGATGATATTTTAAACCGGATGGGGTTTACGGCCACAGGCGTCAAGCAATTGGTATTGCCGACCAACCGTTCAAACATTTTCTTGAGCGCTAAAATTTGTGCAAATCTGCCAGAGAAAAATGAACAGTTGGAAACGCTTGTCAAAGAGTTAAATGGTGCCGGCATCATTTATTTTTCCAGTAAAAAGCAGACTGAGCAGATTGCCGCGATGTTAAGCCAAAAGACCGATAAACGGGTGATGGCCTATCATGGGGGGATGGACAATCAGCGTCGCTTTTTGATTCAGCAGCAATTTATGAACGGTGACATTGATATTGTTTGTGCGACCAGTGCTTTTGGAATGGGAATTGACAAGGAGAATGTCCGTTATGTGATTCATTATCACCTTCCAGATAATATTCAGAGTTACGTGCAAGAAATTGGTCGTTGTGGACGAGATCAGCAGCCCAGCCTCGCAATTTTGCTTTACGAGCCCAACGATCAGTATCTCCAACAGAACCTGATTGCTAACACAATTCCTGAAGAACAGCCTCTCCGATACCTTTACCAACATCCTGACAAGTTGCAGAACAACGATGCTTTTCGAGTGATTAAGTATTATTACGATATTGGCAAAACCGTGGATCAAACGTTGGCTATTTTTGATCAGGCTAAATCTCGGCGGATCGGCGAGTTGAATGCGTTAATTCAGTATATTTATACAACGGGCTGCCGTCGGAAGTTACTGCTTCAACATTTCGATGAAACGGTTGAGCATGTCGATCCAGAATTTTGCTGTGATTTTCATACCGATTTTTGGGGAAATTGGCGGCAGTTCAATCAGCAATATTTGAAATCTTCAGAAACGGATCAAGGCGTTCAATCGACGGATTGGCACCAAATTATTGATAAATTGTTTTTATTAAAAAATTAAGAAAACTTTACCGAAAATAATGATAAAATAAAAATGTCTATATCCATATGAGGGAGGGGTTAATATGAATACGAATGACCCACAAAAGAAATCGGCGGATGACCAACCGTGGAATCAAACATTTTCTGAGGATCGTGATGAAAACGGCAATTTATCTCGAGTGAAACTACGAAAAGAAAGCCAGAATCATCACTTGATTACGATCATCCTTGCGGCGTTAATTATTATTGTTGCGCTGGTCGCTTTAGCTTATGGATTGATTCGCCAAAGTGCAATGGGACAGGCTGATTCAAGTAAGTCTGCTTCGTCAGTTAGAGTTGTCAGACAAGATAATGCAAAAAAAAAATCGTCTTCAGCTCACTCTGATGTGAAAAAAGAGAACGCAAAGCAGTCTTCAGTTAGTAAGGCCAAAACTGCCGAGCGCTCAAAACGCGAACAGAAACGAGCGAGTGCTGCCGAATCGTCTCCAACAATGAAAGCAAAGGCATCCACTAGTTCAAGTATCACAGCAGCCCCTAGCGAATCAATTGCCCAAAAGCCCGCGGGAACTTCAGCTGCTAAGAGGACAACAGCGACACATAAATCGGCCTCAGGAAGTCGGTATGCGACTGTTGAGCCGGGGCAAGGCCTTTATCGGGTGGCCGTTAACCACGGCATCAGTTTAGCAGAACTGATGCGGTTAAATGGATTGAGCACAACGTCATCAATCCATCCTGGTCAGCAATTACGGGTTCGATAAAGATTTACTAAAATATTGTCAGGTAAGGAATGTTAAAATGCATAAAAATGGATTACAAGTTGCGATTGATGGTCCCGCGTCCGCGGGTAAAAGCACGGTTGCCAAATTAGTTGCCAAACAATTTGGCTATATCTACTGTGATACTGGTGCAATGTATCGGGCAATCACCCTGAAAGCAATTCGAGCAGGAATTTCCTTGGATAATGATTCTGAAATTTCTAAAATTGCCAAGACAACTTCAATTACTTTTGCTCCCGATCAAGGCGGGCAAAAGGTTTTTATTGACGGCCAAGAAATCACTGAAGCCATCCGCCAAGAGGATGTAACCAATTCGGTTTCAGCAGTTGCTGCAATTGGCGATGTTCGACAAGAACTAAGTGCTCAGCAGCAGTCAATTGCAAAAGACGGTGGGATTGTCATGGATGGCCGCGATATTGGAACGGCTGTTTTACCCAAGGCTGAGGTCAAAATCTTCTTGATTGCAAGTGTTGCAGAACGGGCCCAACGACGATACAAAGAAAATATTCAAAAAGGCATTAATACGCCACTTGATGAATTGCAGCTGGAAATTGAAGCCAGGGACTATAAAGATTCTCATCGAAAGATCTCTCCGCTTACTAAGGCTAAGGATGCGGTCGAAATTGACACCACTTCACTTTCTATTCAACAGGTGGTTTCTGAGATCGCAAAAGTGATCAACCAAAAATTGAATGCGAACTAATTGTTCAATTAACTGGTAATCTTAGTGAATTTAAGATAAAATTATGAATAGAGTTGTTTCAAGGAGGAATTGTTTGATGAGTGAAAATGCAAATAACGATAAAAATGATTTATTAAACGCTTTAAATAGCGTTAATGAAGTAAAAGTGGGCGATGTTGTCACTGGTGAAGTTTTAGCCACTGATGATAATCGTCAATTAATTGTTGGTATTGAAGGTTCCGGTGTTGAAGGCGTTGTTCCTGAACGTGAATTAGGTGCCAACCAAAAGTTTGAGGATATCAAACAGGGTGACAAGTTAAAGTTAATTGTTACTTCTAGAATTGGTAGTGACAAAGAGGGCGGCAGTTTTGTCCTTTCATCACGTCAGATTGAAACTCGTAAAGTTTGGGATGAATTGGCTGAAAAGTCAAAGAATGATGAAACAATCACTGCAAAAGTTTCCCAGGCTGTTAAGGGTGGCTTAGTTGTTGATGCTGGTGTTCGTGGCTTTATTCCAGCTTCAATGATTTCAGATCATTTTGTTGATAATTTGAATCAATTCAAGGGTCAAGAACTTGAATTGAAGATTATTGAAATTGATCCAGTTGAAAACCGTTTAATTCTTTCACATAAAGCAATTGTTCAGGCTGAAAAGGCTCAAGAACGTGAAAAATTAATGGAAACTCTTCATGAAGGTGACATTGTTGAAGGAACGGTTGCTCGTTTGACAAGTTTTGGTGCCTTTGTAGACCTTGGCGGCATGGACGGCTTGGTTCATGTTTCTCAAATCGCTTACGAACGGGTTGAAAAGCCATCAGATGTTCTTAAAGTTGGCCAACAAGTTAAAGTTAAGGTATTATCAGTTGACTTCGACCGTAACCGAATTTCACTTTCAATTAAACAAACTCTTCCAGAACCTTGGGACGGAATCGAAGAAAAGGCACCCGTTGGCAGTGTCCTTGAAGGAACTGTTAAGCGTTTAGTTGATTTCGGTGCCTTTGTTGAGGTATTCCCTGGCGTTGAAGGCTTAGTTCATATTTCACAAATTTCTCATGAACATATTGCCACTCCTGGTGATGTCTTAAAAGTTGGTGAAACAATTCAAGTGAAAGTCTTGGATGTTGATCCAGAAAGAAAACGTTTAGCACTTTCAATCAAGGCTTTAACTGATGCTCCTGAAGAAGATAAGCCAAAGAAGGAATCAGCACCTAAGCGTTCATCACGTAAGCCTCGTCAAAGTTCTAACAACAATAATGCTCCTGAAGAAGAAACTGGATTTACTTTGGGTGATATTATTGGTGATGAACTTAAGAAGCATGAAGATAAGTAATCATGTATCAATCAACCCAAGTTAGATAAACGGGAACACAAAGTGGATGGTGACAAAACCAAGTTTTGTCTCAGCCACTTTTCTTATGAATGAGTGAAAAGAAGGAGGCTATTTTATGGCAATGCCAACAGTCGCATTTATTGGTCGTCCAAACGTTGGAAAATCAACAATTTTCAACCGAATCGCAGGAGATCGAATTTCAATTGTTGAAGATACCCCTGGGGTTACTCGTGACAGAATCTATTCACATGGAGAATGGCTAACAACCAAGTTTGCGATGATTGATACTGGTGGTATTGAAATCAGTGACGCTCCTTTCAGTACCCAGATTAAGAATCAAGCTGAAATTGCAATTGATGAAGCCGACGTAATCGTTTTTATCGTCAGTGGTAAAGAAGGGTTGACTGCTGATGACGAGCAAGTCGCTAAGATCCTTTATCGAAGTGATAAACCAGTTGTGTTAGCTGTTAACAAAGTCGATAATCCAGAAGGTCGAGAAGATATTTATGACTTCTATTCTCTTGGATTTGGCGACCCAATGCCAATTTCTGGGGTCCATGGATTAGGTCTTGGCGATCTGCTTGATAAAGTTGTTGAGAAGTTCCCTAAAACCGATGAGACGGCTTCCAATGATGATATTCGTTTCAGTATCATTGGTCGGCCGAATGTGGGCAAGTCATCGCTGGTCAACGCGATTCTCGGTGAAGACCGGGTCATTGTTTCAGATATTGCCGGAACAACTCGTGACGCAATTGACACCCGATTTGAAGCTGATGGAATTAAGTTCACAATGGTGGACACTGCCGGAATTCGAAAACGTGGAAAGGTCTATGAAAACACTGAACGTTACAGTGTGATGCGGGCCATGAAAGCGATCGACCAAAGTGATGTGATCCTATTTGTGATGAATGCTGAGGAAGGCATTCGCGAACAGGATAAGAAGGTTGCGGGTTATGCTCATGAGGCGGGTAAAGCCATTATCACCGTTGTAAACAAGTGGGATACGCTGAAGAAGACCAATCATACCCAGCAAGATTTTGAAACCCTGATTCGAAACGAGTTCCAGTATATGGCTTACTCCCCAATCATTTTTGTTTCGGCAGTGACTAAGCAGCGAATTGAAAAACTGCCACTGTTGATCAAACGCGTTTACGATAACCATGAAAAGCGGGTTCAATCATCTGCACTGAATGACGTGATCATGGATGCCATTGCTGTTCACCCAACACCAACGGTCAATGGTAAACGGTTGCGGATTTATTACGCAACTCAAGTCAAAGCGGGACCACCAACTTTTGTCGTATTTGTGAATAATCCGGATCTGATGCATTTTTCATATGTCAGATTTTTAGAGAACCAAATTAGAGAAAATTTTGACTTCAGTGGAACACCGATCAAAATCATCACCAGAAGCCGAAAGTAGTGCATTTTGCCCCAATTATTACAATATTGTCTTAATTAGGCGGATTTGGGCACTAAATTCGAATAAAACATTGCAATGACGGCGTTCTTATGCTATCTTGGAACAAGAAATGATACGAAAAGTATTGTTTTAGCAATTCTGGATTCCAACGAATCAAGTTTGTGATGTTTTACATACCTATCTTCGAGGGAGGTGAATACACTCATGGCAAATAAAGCAGAATTAGTAAGCAATGTTGCATCAGCAACTGGTTTAACTAAAAAAGATGCTACAGCAGCTGTGGATGCCGTATTTGATTCAATCCAAAGCAGTTTAGCAAAAGGCGACAAGGTTCAATTGATCGGCTTCGGTAACTTCGAAGTACGTCAACGTGCCGCTCGTAAGGGTCGTAACCCACAAACAGGTCAAGAAATTCAAATTCCTGCAAGCAAGGTACCAGCTTTCAAACCTGGTAAGGCGCTTAAGGATGCTGTTAAATAGTATTATTCATCTGTTAAGCCAGAACGGCATATGTCGGGCTGGCTTTTTTGATACCTATGGAGGACTGACATGACTTATTCACAAACCGCCCTTGACCAACTTGAAAGTGGTCAATTAGATGATTTCAAAAAATCATTTCAATTAGCATTGGCTAACGATTCAGACGACATGCTTTATTCACTTGCCGAGGAATTGTATTCGTTGGGATTTTCAGATGATTCAACTACTATTTATGAAAAGTTACTCAAAAAATTTCCAGATGACGATAATTTAAAAATTAATTTGGCGGAATTGGCAATTGATAAAGACGATGATGACAAGGCACTGAATTATTTGTCCCATGTATCACCGGAATCACCGGAATATGTACGCTCATTGATGGTCTCCGCCGATCTCTACCAAACCCAGGGTATGTTTGAGATCAGTGAGCAAAAGCTCTTAGAAGCCCAAAAATTAGCTCCTGACGAGCCGGTCATTCAATTTGCGTTAGCTGAGTTTTACTTTACAACCCGCAACTATCGAAAAGCGATTAACTTATATCTGACCCTCATCAAATCCGGAACGCTTGAAATGTCCGCCGTTGATCTGGTTGAACGGTTAGGAGTCTCTTATGCGGAAATTGGCAAGTTTGAGCAGGCCGTTGGTTATTTGGAACAAATTAAACCTGTCAAAATGAGTAGTGACGTTAAATTTGAGTTAGCATTTACTTACTTTAATTTAAAAGATTACACCAAAGCAATTAAAGCATTTGAAGATCTTCGTGACTCCGATCCCCAATACAGCTCCTTATATCCATATCTAGCTGATTCATTTGTTAACCTGAAGCGAGTGGATGAAGCCTTGACAGCGATTCAGGAAGGAATTGCGATTGATCAGTACAACGAAAAGATCTGGCAGAAGGCTGGTCAAATTGCAACAATGGCTAATGAGGATGATCTCGCGTTAAAATACTTGCTAAAAGGTCGAGAAATCGCTCCTGACGATATGGAAATCCTGACATTAGTATCTGACTGGTATATTTCCCATGAGCGTTACAGCGATAATCTGAAGCTTTTAGAGCCAGTCGTCGAAGATCATGTTTTTGATGCCCATTTAGCCTATAATTTGGCCCAATCTTATCAAAATGCTGGTAAGACGAAGTTGGCTGCCAATAATTATGAAATTGCTGCCCATGAATTGAGTGATAACCCAAGTTTCTTGAAACATGCGGCCTTGTTCTATCGAGAAGCAGCTGATGTTGAGAAAGAGAAGCAATATCTGAAGAAGTATCTTGAATTGGTGCCGGATGATTTGGAGATGGCATCGATGTACGATGAGGACATTGATTTATAACTAAAAGCATCCCCACAGAGACAGATTGAGTTTCTGGGAGGATGCTTTTTGAGTTGGACGAGACTGAACTGATCGGAAGTACACTCACATTACAGTATTTTGAACTTCTTTGGCCGCTTATACGTAAATCCTTCACCAATGGCCTCGTTAACATCTAAAATTGAAATAAACGCTTCCTTGTCGATCGATTCCACCAGTTGTTTTAAACTATGCAACTCACTCGGGGATACCACACAGTAGATGATTTGCTTGGGATGATGCGAATAGCCGCCCTCCGCATTTAAAAAGGTGACGCCACGGCTCAGTTCGCTCTGGATGGCCGTCGAAATGGCGTTTGATTCATTACTGATGATGAGAATTCCTCGGGCGGTGTAAGCACCCTGTTGGGTAAAGTTGACGATGACCGAAAAGATCCAGACGTAAATTAAAGTGTAGGCCATTTGGCGGACATCCAGATAAATCAGTGATGACAAGAGGACGATAACATCAATTGTTAATAGGGTTTGCCCCATTTGAATTCCTTTGAAACGTTCAAATAGGCGAGCAACAATATCGACACCGCCGGTTGTGCCACCGAAACGATAAACAATTCCACAGCCAAAACCGCCGAATAAGCCAGCACCGATTGCTGATAATAATAAGTCATGATCAATATTAATCACGAGGGGGACCCGTTGCCAGATCCACAGGAAGACAGCCAACACAATCGTGCCATACAGTGTATAAAACATATCCTTTTTACCAAGAAAGCGATAGCCAATGATAAAAAGTGGGATGTTGACCAAGATGGTTGAATAGGCGGGGTCAATGTGGAATAAAGCTCTCAAGATCAATGTAATACCAGTTACCCCGCCGTCAGCAAGGTGATTATAAATGTTAAAGAAAACAATTCCAAATGAATAAATTGCCGTTCCAAGTGCGATTACGATCAAATCAATCAACGAAATATTTAAATGAGTTTGTTTTTGTGCCATCGTTTTACCTCCCCGAAATAGTCACCGACTAATCATAGCAAGTTTCGTTGCCAAATGGCAATCATTGCGACATTCTTTTTTATTCTGGCCTTAATTCTGTTAAAATTATTAAAGGAGTAAAAAGAAATTGGATGGCGATTAGCGTGAAAATGGGTAAAATTCCAACTGAATTTCAAGAAGCTTTACCAATCCTACGAAAGATTGAGGCCGCAGGATATGAGGCTTATTTTGTTGGCGGTTCCGTTAGAGACACACTCTTGCATCGACCAATTCATGATGTTGATATTGCCACTAGTGCTTATCCCAGCGAGGTTAAGAGCTTATTTAAGCGAACAGTCGATACCGGAATTGAACACGGAACGGTGATGATTCTTGATCACGGAAATGGTTATGAAGTGACGACTTTTCGGACCGAGTCGGGCTATCAAGATTATCGCCGACCGGACGAAGTGAACTTTGTGAGGTCGCTAAAAGAAGACCTTAAACGCCGAGATTTTACAATCAACGCGCTTGCAATGAGTGAGAGCGGACAGATCACTGATTTATTCGGCGGTTTGGCTGATATGGAGGCTAAGATTATCCGCGCGGTGGGTGATCCTAACGAACGTTTTAATGAAGATGCTTTGAGAATGATGCGGGCAATCCGGTTTGCCAGCCAGTTAGACTTTAAAATCGAAGCAAAAACCCTTGCCGGCATTAAACGTCATAGTCAGTTACTGGCAAAAATTGCTGTGGAACGAACCCATTCCGAGTTTGTCAAAATGATGATGGGGGTTGATGCTCAAAATGGCTTGAACTTGGCTATTGAAACAAACCTTTATAAATATATGCCGGAATTAGGCAATCAACTGGCTCAGTTACAAGCGATCGTTAACAGCCATTTTCGACTGACTAATGAGCCTCAGGTTTGGTCATTACTAGCCCTTTATTTCAACTTGTCAGCCGAAGCGATCCGCACATTTTTGAAAAGGTGGAAGACCGCCAATAAAGTGATCAATGATGTTATACTAACGACTGAATTACTTTTTAGAATGAGTTCGAATGAACTGTCCAACTGGGATTTATACCGAGCTGGCCGGGAAAATGTTGAAAACGCTGTTAATATTTTGAATGCCATTTCCACCAGTGATTTCTCCGGGTACGTGGCTGACTATGACCACTTACCAATCACGGACAAAAAACAACTTAAAATTACCGGCGGCCAACTCATTAAGGATGGGATTTTAAAACCCAGCCCACAATTGGGTGAAACGTTAAATTATTTAGAAAAAGCTGTGGTTGACGCTAAGGTGGCCAACACCCGACCGGCGCTCATCAGTGCGACAAAAAGTTTTATAAACGAGGATGATTAATTAATGGAAACAATGCGGGTTGAAGGATTAACCAAAACGTATGGTGAAAAAACGCTTTTTGATAATCTCAGTTTTATGATCAATGAACATGATCGAATTGGGTTGATTGGAACAAACGGAAGTGGCAAAACATCGCTTTTGAATGCAATTTCTGGAATGGATCATGATTCGATTGGCGATATCATTACTTCCAAGTCATATACGATCGGCTATTTGACCCAGGATCCCGAACTTGATGACAATTTATCGATTATGGATGCCGTTTTTTCGGGTTCACAGAAGGTTTATCAAACAATCAGAAATTATGAAAATACGTTGAAAGAATACTCTGCCCATCCAGAGGATGAAACAGCAGAAAAGCGCTATACCAAGGCTGAAGCGCGAATGAATGAAGAAGATGCCTGGAACGCTCAAAGTGATGTTAAAACGATTTTGACCCAGTTAAAAATCGATGATTATAACCAAAAAGTTGGTGAACTTTCCGGTGGCCAACGCCGACGTGTCGGATTGGCTCAGGTGTTGATTCAATCGCCCAACCTTTTGTTGCTGGATGAACCGACTAACCATTTGGACTTTGACTCCATTGACTGGTTGCAAAATTACTTGGCTGGTTATAAGGGCTCCCTGATTGTTGTAACCCATGATCGATATTTTCTGGATCAGGTTGCTAATAAAATTTGGGAACTGTCATTTGGTAAGCTCTACGAATACGAGGGAAACTATCAAGATTATGTTGCGCAAAAAGCCACTCGGGTACAGGGAGAAATTGATGCCCAACACAAAACCCAACAGCTTTACAAGTCGGAACTGGCTTGGATGAAGACTGGTGCGAAAGCCCGTTCTACCAAGCAACAAGCTCGGATTAATCGATTTAATGATCTCAAAGAAAATGTGAATACGCTCAAGCTTGATCAGGACGTTGATATTTCACTTGGTCAAGCCCGACTAGGTAAAGAAGTTATTAAGATGAAGGACGCCAACTTGAGTATCGCCGGTCAAACCATCCTGAAAGATTTTAATATTTTGGTTCAGCCCAACGAACGGATCGGAATTAGCGGCGAGAACGGCGCCGGCAAGACCAGCCTACTGAATGTCATTGCCGGGCGGTTGAAACTGGATTCGGGCATCATAAAGATTGGCGAAACGGTTAAAATGGCGTATTATACCCAGTTAACGGAACCGATTCCAGAAGATAAGCGGGTGATTAGCTACTTAAATGAAATTGGTCAGCAAGTCACTGACAAGAATGGTCAAAAAATCAGTGTGACTGAACTTTTGGAGCAATTTTTATTCCCAAGATTCATGCACGGGACACTGATTCGGAAATTATCCGGTGGTGAAAAGCGGCGTCTTTACCTGTTAAAGTTATTGATGCAGCAACCAAATGTTTTATTGTTGGATGAGCCAACCAATGATTTGGACATTGCAACCTTGACGGTGCTGGAAGATTATATTTCTAAATTTCAAGGAACGGTCATTACCGTTTCTCACGACCGTTATTTCTTGGATAAAGTGGCCGATCGATTGTTGATATTCGATGGTGATGGCGTCATCGAAGAGCATCGTGGCCGGTTTACAGATTATTTAGCTCGCAAACACCAGTCCGTAAAAAAAGAAACTAGTCAAGCTAAATCTGTTTCGGTTAAAGAAAAAGCGCCGGATTCCGCTGAGAATTCCAGTGATAACGACAAAGATAACGACAAAAAGAAAAAATTAACGTATGCTGAGCAACTTGAGTACGGTCATATTGAGAAGGATATTGATACTCTGGAAGGCCAACAGTCTGAAATCGAAAAGCAAATGCAGTCCAATGGCAGTGATTATGACAAGCTTGCCGATTTACAAGCGCAAAAGGACGAATTAGAAGCAGAAATCGATCAAAAGATTAAACGTTGGGAATACCTGAGTGAATATGCTGAATAACCATTTAAAAGGAGAATTGTCATGTTAGAAGATGCCTATTTAAACCTCGAAAAGTATGTTTTGGAAAACGGTCACAAGAAATCCGACCGAACCCACACTGGTACTTTGAGTACTTTTGGATACCAAATGCGTTTTGATCTTTCTGAAGGATTCCCGTTACTGACGACAAAAAAAGTGCCATTCGGCTTGATTAAGAGCGAATTATTATGGTTCTTAAAGGGTGGCACAAATATTCGGTTCTTATTACAACACAAGAATCATATCTGGGATGAATGGCCATTCCAAAACTACGTTCAATCTGCTGATTATCAAGGCCCAGACATGACCGACTTCTCTCATCGGGCCCTCAAGGATCCTGAATTTAACAAAGTATACAAGGAACAAATGAATTTGTTCTGTCAAAAAATTCTTGACGATGAAGACTTTGCCAACAAATATGGCGATCTTGGCTTGATTTATGGGAGTCAATGGCGCGCTTGGAAGACTTCGAAGGGCCAAACCATTGATCAAATTCAGAATGTGATTGATTTGATCAAGAATCATCCTGATTCCAGAAGAATGATTGTTTCCGCCTGGAATCCAGAGGACGTGCCTTCAATGGCTCTACCTCCTTGTCATACAATGTTCCAGTTTTATGTCGTTGATGGTAAATTAAGCTGTCAGCTTTACCAGCGTTCAGGCGATATCTTTATTGGGGTTCCGTTTAATATTGCCAGTTACGCGCTTTTAACGTCCTTAATCGCTCGCGAATGCGGTCTGGAAGTTGGTGATTTTGTTCATACGCTCGGAGATGCTCATATTTATTCCAATCACATTGAACAGGTAAAGGAACAATTAACCCGGAAACCACATAATGCCCCACAATTATGGTTAAATCCGGAGAAGCAACATCTTGACGATTTCACGATGGGCGATATTAAAGTTGAGAACTATGATCCATATCCCAAAATTCAAGCGCCAGTGGCCGTTTAGGAGGCTCAATCAATGATTTCTTATATTTGGGCAGAAGATGCTAACGGTTTGATTGGTGCCAAAGGTGGGCTACCTTGGCATTTAGCTGACGATATGAAGTATTTTAAGAACACAACGATGGGGCATCCGATCATTTCAGGTGCCAATACGTTTCGGAGTTATAATCGACCGCTGCCAGGACGACAAAACATCGTTGTCTCTCGAAAAACTGATTTTCCAGCGGGGGTTTTGGTGGTTTCATCAATTTCTGAGTTATGTGAAATGATTGATCAAAATCCGAATGAGAATTATTTTGTGACCGGTGGCGCCAATATTTTTTCTCAATTATTAGACAAAGTTGATCAACTATATCGAACTAAGATTGATCATGCCTTCACGGGAGATACCTACATGCCTGAAATTAATTATGGGGATTTTAAGTTAACCAAGTCAGTTGATGGCATGGTGGATAAAAAGAATCCGTTTCCACACACATTCGAAGTTTATGATCGAAAAGCTTAATTGAACAAAAATGATCATGTAAGTTAACAAAAAACTTTGATATAATTATCTTTGAGTAACAAAACAATTATCAATTTTGTAAAGAAACGAGTGGCGTAAATGGCAAAAGTAAAAATTGTGACGGACTCATCTGCTCAATTATCCGATGAGGAAGTTAAACAATATGATATTACAATCGTTCCCTTAACAGTCATGATCGATGGCACGGTCTATATTGAACGTGACACAATCGACAATGAACAGTTTGTTCCTAAAATGATGGTAGCCAAGGATCTTCCCAAGACCAGTCAACCGCCTGTTGGTAAGTTCCTTGAAGCGTTTGACGAAGCTGGTAAAGACGGCAGCCAAGTTCTTTGTATTGATATGCTGGAAGCTATCAGCGGAACTGTTCACGCTGCAGAACAGGCGGCAACGTTGAGCAAGAGTGATGTAACGGTTATTGACAGTACTTTTACCGATCGGGGCTTGAGCTTTCAAGTCCTTGAAGCTGCTAAGCTTGCCCAAGAAGGGGCCGACCGTGATACAATCGTAAAGCAGATTAACAAAGTTCGAGATAATACCAAACTTTATCTGTGCGTGATGACGCTTGACAATATTGTCAAAGGCGGCCGGCTTCATCCGATTGCCGGGGCAATTACCAATTTCTTAAATTTAAAATTGGGGCTAGAGGTTGCTGATGGCAAGTTGAAGGTCATTTCTAAGGGACGGGGTGATAAGTCACTTCGAAGATTCTTCGGCAAAGTTCTCGATGAAATGAAGAATACCAAGGCGCTTCAAATGATCGGAATTTCTTATGTAACCGAAACCGATGTGTTACGAGAAACGGTTCAACAATTAAAAGAACTCTTTCCTAATGTACCGTTGTTTTACCGAACAACTTCCCCAATTATTGCGACCCATGTTGGCCAAGGTGGATTTGCCTTGATTTATTATAGTGATCCAGATTAAAATAGCTTCGTTATGCGAGAAGGGCTGAGACGAGAATATGATGTCGATGCTCTCTTTTATATTGTCAGTGCTTTGACGGCAGGGGGGGTGTCCGTTAGTGAAAAAAAGAAGCCATAAACTGAAATACTTGCTCATGATCATTGCGGTCATCATTGTGGCAGGTGTCGGTTATGTGACATACAATCATTACCAGAATCGACCGCCAAAACAGGTTAAATTAACGGCAGTTGGCGATTCACTGACCCAAGGGGTTGGCGATCCTAATAACCGTGGTGGGTATACGTACATGATCACAAACAAAGTCAATCAAAATAATCCTCACGTTCACATGTCCACCGCTAATTTTGGAATATCAGGGGAAACAACGGATCAAATTGATCATCGAGTCATGACTTCAAAAAAATTGCGAACTAGTTTAAGCCATGCAGATGTGATCACAGTGACAACCGGTGGGAACGATCTGCTGCACTTTTTAAAACAGAATGTGACTGATCCCAGTGACCATAAACTCGATTCAAAGCTCGCTAATTACCGAACCGCATACAGTAAGCGGGTTACCCGGTTATTTAATCATATTCGCCAACTTAACCCGCACTCACCAATCTTTGTTTTTGGAATCTATAATCCGGTGTACGTTTATTTTCCTCAAGTTTCCTTCATCAGCCGAGCCGTTGCCCAAAATAATTCCGCAACCCAAGCTGTTGTTAATCATCAATCACGGATTTACTTCATTCCAATCAATAAGCGGATGTCTGATGGGCAGTTTAAAACGGTTCAATCCCGTGAACGATTACGAAAACGAGCTCATGTGATTGGAAATGGCCACTATAACGCGACACAAATTGAGGCGTTATTAACCGGGCAAACAGCACAATCGAACGCTTATTTGTCAACGGATGATCATTTCCATCCAAATACGAAGGGCTACCGAATCATGACCAATTTGCTATACAAACAACTGGTTGACCACACAGACTGGGCGAAGGGATGATTAATTTTTATGCAGAAATCTAGAACCAAGAATAAACGGCGAAATCCTTGGAAAGTTGCCTTTATATCACTTGCAGGACTTATTGTTTTGGCGATTGTTGCCCTGATGGTGATTGTTCATATGCCCTCTAAGGCTGACAGTACCTTTAATAGTGAAGCCAAAAATACCGGAACGACGCCGATTTCGGTGCAACTCAACAAGGACCAGCTGAACACCTTATCAGATTATTATCTTGACAAGCTTCAAGATGGCAGTGATAATGCCAAGTATCATTTTGAAGTGGCTGACCAAGGGATCGTGTATGGGTCAATGAAGCTCTTAGGTAGTACGGTTGACTTTACGGTTTTCTTTACCCCAAAGGTCCTCTCGAACGGCAACGTTGAATTACATGCCACTAAATTAGCATTAGGCCGATTTCCGGTTCCCATCAGTTTTGTTTTGACGTATGTTAAAAATGCTTATGAATTACCCAAATGGGTTCAATTGGTGCCAAAAAAGAAACTTATTCGACTGGACATCAATCATATGACCAAGCACGGTCTCAACTACAGTGCCCAAACAATTGATATGAACGGCAAAGGAAAATTCGTATTTAAAATCATTTTGCCAAAACAGTAAGGAGTATTGAATTTTGAACAAAACCTTTTACCAGTTTTTAATGACCCAACGCAATCCAGGGAGTACAGATCCAATTGCGGAATTTGCCAATAACGCCTTTTACGATCAATCATTTCCCAAACAACTGGATGAATTTGATTCACTTTCAAAATATTTGGAAGAAAATGCGTCGTACTTACCCAATATGGAAATATTTGATGAGGTTTGGAAAATGTATGAAGAAAGCATGTAGGAAGTGAAAATATGGCAATAACAATTCAATGGTTCCCTGGACATATGGCAAAAGCAATTCGCCAGTTTGAAGAGAATCTTTCATTAGTCGACATTGTGTTTGAAATTCTTGATGCCCGGATTCCTTATTCATCACAAAATCCCGAAATTAAGCGGATCAGCGCTGATAAGCCTCACTTGTTCATTATGACAAAGCGAGATCTTGCTGAGCCTGAAATGACGGCCAGGTGGTTGAAGTATTTCAAAGATAACGACCAACCGGCAATTGCGATTGATGCTAAAACGCAATTTGGGATTAATAATGTCATTTCAGTCATCTCACCAATTTTAAGAGATAAATTACAGCGAGAGCAGGATAAAGGCATGAAAAAGCGGCCAATCCGGGCGATCAGTGTCGGCGTCCCAAATGTCGGCAAATCAACTGTTTTAAATCGATTAGTCAATCGCCGGGCAGCCCAAGTTGGGAATCGTCCTGGCGTTACTAAGGGGCAACAATGGCTGAAATCCGGCAGTAAGTTAGAACTCTTGGATACGCCAGGGATTTTGTGGCCAAAATTTTCCAGTCAAGAAATTGCCAATAAACTGGCGCTGACTGGTGCTATTAAAGACAGCGTTTTTCATAGTGATGATGTTGCGTTGTTTGCCTTAAAACTTTTCCGGGTCTCACAACCAGACCAACTCCGACAACGTTATCACTTAAATGATGAGGACTTGCAGTTGTCTGATGTTGATTTGCTATTGAAGATTACAGCTAAAATTGGCATGCGCGATGATTATGAACGTGCTTCTAATCGGATCATTCAAGATATCCGGTCCGGCAAAGTTGGCCCTTATACATTAGATACTCCAGAAATGGTGGCAGCAGAAAACAATGACGATCACAGAAATTAAAACATTATTGGCGGCGATCACGAATCCTGATGATCAACGAATTGCCCGATTCATGACTGACCCAAGAAAAGGCGTTCAACAAGCCGTTCAAAGAACCCAAAAAAGGCTGGCCCGCCAACAGGAGTACTTGGCCGCTTTTCATCAACGGTTTCGCTATGAGCACCAGTTCTGGCAGCGTGGGGTTGAATATGTAGCTGGTGTCGATGAAGTCGGCCGTGGTCCGCTTGCTGGGCCAGTGGTCGCCTGCGCAGCCATTCTCCCGCATGATTTTGATCTCATTGCGGTCAATGATTCCAAACAGCTTTCTCCTGTTATGCGAGAAAAATTGGCACCATTGATTCGCCGAGAAGCATTAAGCATCGGGGTTGGGGTTGTTGATAATATTGGAATCGACCGGATGAATATTTATGAAGCAACTCGAGTGGCAATGAAGCAAGCGGTTAACCAACTTAGTCCACAGCCCAACGAAATTATCGTTGATGCCATGCAGATTGCTGTGCCGATTCATCAAACCAGATTGATTAAGGGGGATGCAAAAAGTATTAGTGTTTCTGCTGCAAGCATTGTGGCTAAAGTTTATCGGGATGAGTTAATGGCACAATTTGCCAAACAGTATCCTGAGTATGACTTCGAACATAATGCTGGTTACGGAACCGCGAAACATTTGGCCGCCCTTAAGAAATTCGGCCCAACCCCCATCCACCGGATGACTTTTTCACCAGTCGAAAAAAATTCGAAATAATGATTCCCTTTTACGTATTTATTCTTAAAAGGGGAGAATTTAGATGCTGTTAAGGGATTATTTATTACGACTTCATTTGTGTAAGGGAATTGGAATTGTGGGTAAGACAAAGATTTATGAGTGGCTTTCTCAGGGAGTATGGGATGACCAGCATCTGCCAGTTGCTGACCATTTACTGGCCATTGCAGGGATTCAAGGTCGGAACATTGCAACTTTTTGCGCTAGCTATCAACAAATGATGACGGATGATCAACTGGTCGATCAGTTAGTTGACGGCGAAAGCTGGTTGGCAATTTGCGATCCGAGTTACCCTAAAATCCTCAGAGAAGCTTACAGCGCACCAATTGTGCTATTTTATCGTGGTCACCTTGAATTGATTAACGGCGAGTTGTTAGGGATCGTGGGTGCCAGAGAGGCAACTCGTTACTCGACTGAAGTCTTAAAACAGTTGATTCCTGGCAAAATTTCAAATAGAATGACAATTGTGTCAGGCCTTGCAAAAGGTGTTGATAAACTTGCTCACCAATGTGCAATTGCGAACCAAGGCCGCACGATTGCGGTTATTGGAACTGGATTGGACATTGCTTATCCAGGTGCAAACAAATATTTACAAGAACAAATTGCCCGGGACCATTTACTGCTAAGTGAATATCCTAATCAAACCCGTGGCTTTCGAAGCCATTTTCCCGAGCGCAATCGGATCATTGCCGGACTGGTGCAAAGTGTCCTCGTGACTGAGGCTAAGCATCATTCTGGCAGTCTGATCACAGCCAATTTAGCGTTGCAAAATAATCGAAATGTTCTCGCAGTTCCCGGACCGATCAATAGTAGATTGTCGGTTGGAACTAATGAATTAATTGCTGCTGGGGCCAAGCCAATTCTGTGTGCTGATGATATTTTGGAAGAATTCATTAGTTGACACTCAAAAACACTTGCAATATGATATGGTAGATTTGTGCAGATAATTTAAACGCTTAACTAATAAATAAGAAGTAATGTTGAAAGGAGAACACATGGCTACTACAACGAAACCTAAAGCCAAGAGTAAAGCAAAACGAAGGTCGCCTAAAAAGACCTTGGTGATTGTTGAATCTCCTGCGAAAGCCAAGACGATTGAAAAATATCTTGGCCGTTCTTACAAAGTTGTTGCCAGTAAGGGTCACGTTCGTGATTTACCCAAGAGTAAAATGGGTGTCGATATTGATCACGACTATGAACCTCATTATATTTCGATTCGAGGAAAAGGCGACACGATTAAAGAGTTACGTTCTGCTGCAAAGAAGGCAAAAAAAGTCTATCTGGCAGCCGATCCGGATCGTGAAGGTGAATCGATTGCGTGGCATTTGTCACACATCCTAGATTTGGACCCGAAGGAAGACAATCGGGTTGTGTTTAATGAAATTACCAAAGATGCTGTGAAGGAATCCTTTAAGCATCCCCGCAATATTGACATGAATTTAGTGGACGCCCAGCAGGCTCGTCGAGTACTCGATCGACTGGTTGGCTATTCCATTTCACCGTTATTGTGGCAAAAGGTGAAGAAGGGCTTAAGTGCCGGCCGGGTTCAGTCAATTGCGCTTTGGTTAATCATTCAACGGGAAAACGAAATTAAAAACTTCACCCCTGAAGAGTACTGGTCAATTGATTCTGAATTTAAAAAGGGGCGGAGTAAAAAGTTCAAGGCCAGTTTCTATGGCTTGAACGGAAAAAAACACGATTTGCCTAATAACGATGCGGTTCAAGACGTGATGAAGCGCCTTGATCCAAAAGGTGACTTTGATATTACCAAAGTGACCCGTCGTGAACGTAAGCGTCAACCGCAGCCTCCATTTACCACAAGTACAATGCAACAAGAAGCTAACCGGAAGTTGAATTACCGAACTCGTAAAACGATGATGGCGGCTCAGCAGTTGTATGAAGGTATTAATATTGGTAAAGAAGGCAGCCAGGGCCTTATTACCTATATGCGGACGGATTCAACTCGAATTTCGATCATTGCCAAGCACGAAGCTTCTACTTTCCTACATGAGAAGTACGGAGCGGAATATGCTGCTACCAAACCAATCAAGGGCAAGTTACCTGAAGGTGCTCAAGATGCCCATGAGGCAATTCGACCCACTTCAGTTTTCAGAACGCCTGCCAGCTTGAAAAAATACCTAACTAAAGATCAGTTTAGATTGTACCAACTTATCTGGTCTCGCTTCATGGCTAGCCAAATGACACCTGCAATTATGGATACAATGGCTGTCACCATTGAACAAAACGGGGTTACTTTTAAAGCCAATGGTTCGAAGATGAAGTTTGATGGTTTCTTGAAGGTCTACGGCGATGGCAAAGAAAAGGATAATCTTTTACCAGATTTGGAAACGGGTGATCAAGTCAAACTCGTTAACAGCAATCCTGATCAGCATTTTACTCAGCCACCTGCAAGGTATAGTGAAGCGAATTTGATCAAAGCTCTTGAAGAAAAGGGCGTTGGTCGACCATCCACTTACTCACCAACTATTGATACGATTCAACGACGGTATTATGTTAAAGAAGTTGGCAGAAGATTTGAACCAACGGAATTAGGCGAAATTGTTAACAAAATTATCGTGGAATATTTCCCAGACATTGTTAACATCGACTTTACTGCCAATTTAGAAGGTAAGCTTGACCAAGTTGAAGAAGGTAAGGAAAACTGGATTAAGCTAGTTGATAAATTCTATCGACCATTTTCAACCGAAGTTGAATCAGCCACTAAGAATATGGAAAAGGTTCAGATTAAAGATGAACCAGCCGGTTTTAACTGTGAAATCTGTGGCGCCCCAATGGTGATTAAAATGGGTCGTTACGGTAAGTTTTATGCCTGTTCCCGATTCCCAGATTGTCGAAACACGAAAGCAATTGTTAAAGAAATCGGCGTGATTTGTCCAAAGTGTCACGAAGGTCAGGTCATTGAGCGGAAATCTAAACGTCATCGAATTTTCTATGGTTGTTCTCGATTCCCAGATTGTGATTTTGTTTCTTGGGATAAGCCAGTCGGCCGAGATTGTCCAAAGGATGGGCACTTCTTAGTCGAGAAGAAGGTCAAGGGCGGCACTCAAGTTGTCTGTCCAAATGGTGACTATGAAGAACCTGCTCAAAAATAGCGAGTATCTAAAGAGACCCAGTTTGGTCACAAAATGCATTTTCAAACTATATCATCCAAGTCCAATGAGGTTGTTCGAAATAACAACCTCTTTTTTGATCATTTTTAGTAATACGCTTACATCCAATTGGGTGTAAGATGATTATCAAGAGAGCTATTAAGGAGGCTTCATCATGTTTGCATCAAAACATAGTAGTTGTACAACCATCTTGGTTGGTAAAAATGCCAGCTATGATGGTTCGACGTTAATTGCCAGGAATGAAGACGCTGGCGAAGCGGTCCATCCGAAAAAATTCGTTGTCATCCATCACGAAGACCAACCAAGTGAGTATCATTCAAAATTATCCAAGTTTTCGATTCAATTACCTGATAATCCGGTTCGCTATACATCAGTGCCAGATGCTGTGACTAACGAAGGTGTTTGGGGTGAAGCGGGTGTCAATGCCCATAATGTCGCAATGAGTGCCACCGAAACGATTACCACAAATTCTCGGGTCCTAGGAGCTGACCCCTTGGTTAAGAATGGCCTAGGCGAGGAGGATCTATTAACGATCACGTTACCATACATTAGTTCAGCCAGAGACGGCGTCGAACGCGTTGGCGGTCTACTTAAGAAATATGGGACTTATGAATCAAATGGGATCATTTTCTCAGATATCAACGAAATTTGGTATATGGAAACGGCTGGTGGTCATCATTGGGTTGCCCAACGGATTCCAGATGATGCCTATGTGATTGCCCCCAATCAAACTGGAATCCAGGAAGTTAAGTTTGATGACCCTGATAACTTCATGTTTTCTAAGGATTTACTGAAGTTTGTTGAGAAAAACCACTTGAATTTAACGAGTAACTTTAACTTCCGGGAGATCTTTGGTTCAGATACCCAGCTTGATCATCATTACAATACCCCTCGTGCCTGGTACGGTCAGCGTTACTTTAATCCTGAATCGGTTAAGGATCTGTCACCCATGAGTAACAAATTGCCATTTATCAATTATGCCGATCGAAAAATCACCATTGAGGACCTTAAGTTTGTATTGAGTTCTCATTATCAGGATACGCCATACGATCCATTTGCACCCGGAGCTGATTACAAAACCAATCCCTACCGACCAATTGGGTTCAATCGGAATCAAGAACTGTCAATTTTACAGTTGCGGCCATATGTTGCTGAAGATCATGCCGCAATTCAATGGTTGGCTTTTGCTGGCAATCCGTTTAATACGATTGTGCCATTTTACACCCATATTCTCGACACACCGGATTGCTATCGCGATACCACAGCCACTTTGGATAGTCACAATGCTTATTGGGCAAATCGATTGATTTCGCTAATCGTTGCTGATCATTATCAGGAATTGATGGCAGACGTTGAGGACTTCCAGCTTAAATCATTGGCATGTGGGCATCAACGGATCGCAAAGGTGGATAAAGCAGTGAGCGGTAAAAAGGGTGGCGAACTCATGCAAGCTTTGAGTCAGGCAAATGAACGCACTGCCGATCGAATCATGAAAGATACAGAAGAGCTATTAACCAAATTAGTGACCCGAGCAAGTGATAACAGTCGTGGTGCTTTTACCCGTGAACATTACTAAAGAAGCTTAAGAAAATTAAAACGGGATCATCAATTCATTGCTTGGGGGCAGTGAGTTGATGATCCCGTTTTTTAATTTGCGTGAGGTTAGGTCTATAAATTGACATCCTGTTTAAAGTTCAATGGCGATAAATCGGTGGCATTGGTCACCAGATCCGAAATTAAGCTGTTGTAGGCATTCAGTCCTTCCTGGCTGTTTTCAAAGTTAATCTTGGTCAGAAAGTCAGCTTGTTCAACATTGGATAACCCGCGAACAACCTTGTCGGCAGCCTGAATTGATTGTTGAAACGCAATTCGCAATTGTTTTTGGGTCTCACTCAGTTTTGGCCCAAACTTCACATAATGTGGATCAACGAGTGTTCCGGCGAGCTTGTACGTCCAATAGGCTTGATCGGCGGAATAAGAACCAGTGGCATTCTGATATTGCTTAGGGGTGTCAGTGGCACCAGCATAAAACGGCACAAATGAACTCTGGGCAGCAACCCCCATGGCTAGCCATTGGATGCCGGCCGCTGGAGTCGGCATAGAGGGCCGAATTTGGAGGATGTGGGCTTCCTGGGTCTTAGCTAGACTAATTGGTCGGAAACGATGCTTATCGGCTTCAGATCCTTCACCAATTGGATCGTAGGGGGTGCCTTGGTAATGAGATGCTAAAAAGTCTTGAACATCAAAGACACTGAGTTTCCGATTGGCTTGATTTAAGAATGGCATATCCTGATCAACGGGAGTATGTTGTTGGTCAGGTGAGAATAACTTGAGTCCATACCAAACTCTGGGAGTATTGTAGTAAGTATCAGAGAGAGTGGCTGTTCCGAAAATTTGACGGAAGTTGAACGTGCTGCCGGTTGGATCTGGATTCAGTTGATGGTCTTCAACAAACTGCCGAATATGAGTTGACCAGAGATAATTTTCTGGATCCTGAAAGTCAATGTATTGAATAGCTGTCTGATTTGCGATCACGGCATAGGAATCGTCAGGAATCTTGACGGCCACCCAATTATGGCCACCGCCAGTCTCCATGTACCAGGCTTCGTTTTTGTCAGCAAATAAAATACCGTTAGATTCGGAAGTGCCATAGTATTCAATGATGCGGCCAAGCCGTTTGACGCCTTCACGGGCAGTTTTGATGTAGGGCAGCACGACGGTAATCATGGCCTCTTCACCAATTCCATCCTTCTCAAGTGGATCGGCACCCAGGACGTACTCGTTCGTGTAGGTACTTTCGGTAGCGCTCATTGCAACTCCGTATTCATTAATCCCGTCCTCTTCAAATAGCCCAAATTTAGCGGTCCATTCCGGAGTCGCCGAATATTTTGCCCGAACTTTTGGAAGCGGGAGTTTAAAACCATTATCGTTAGAGGAAAATTCCTGTTCAGTGTCAAATTCTTGGTGGGGATGAATGACATAGTTCTTCGGCCATGAAGATTTGCTGTCTTCATTTCGGGCGATCATGATCGACCCATCGATACTGGCATTTTTGCCAACAATCATACTGGTACATGCGGAATAATTTTTAGTTGGAATCATGAGTTATGTCTCCTATCAATACTGAATTCTGTCTGATATATTGTATCATTTTTCAAGTTAAGATGGTGAAATGACTGTTTGGCTTATGAAATTTAGATTGCGGTCAAAAATAAAATAGGGTATACTTTTTTCAATTTAAAAATTTGGAGGAATCGATATGCCAATTGTTGATATTCATTTAATTGCCGGCCGTTCTCAAGCTCAATTGAAGGGTTTGGTCGAAGATGTTACCGCCGCTGTTGTCAAAAATACTGGTGCGCCAGCTGAACATGTTCACGTTATTTTGAGTGAAATGCAAAAAGATCGTTATAGTGTGGGTGGCGTGTTGAGTAGCGACCAAAAGTAAAAGGTGCCAAACCAAGCGTTTAAGAATCCAGATATGAGACCCCAAGGCAGGAATTTTTGACCTTGGGATTTTTGCTGTCTGTCCTTAAGTTTTAATTTCGACCGATCGAAGCACCTCTAAACCGTTTGCTGAAATTTTGTGCTTAAAAGGCCGTTAGTCTCAATCTCAATACTTTTCGGGTAATCCCCCAAATGTCCAGGGTAATTCTTGTACTTTTCTAAAATTTACAAACGAGTTGGTTTGTCGATCAAGAATATTGTATACTAACTTAAGATGTTACAGTTACGACAAACGCAGGAATAATATGAATGGAGACCTTTACATGAATGATCAACAATACATAATGTCAATCGATGAGGGGACCACGAGTACCCGGGCGATTCTCTTTAATCATGATGGCGATATCGTTGGTAAATCGCAGCGTGAATTTCATCAGTATTTCCCAAAGTCTGGTTGGGTTGAACATGACGCCAATGAAATTTGGAATGCGGTTCAATCAGTCATTTCTGAAGCCTTAATCAATGCAGATGTGCCACCATACAAAGTTCGGGGAATTGGGGTGACCAATCAGCGTGAAACGACCGTTATTTGGGACAAAAACACTGGTGAGCCAATCTATCATGCAATTGTGTGGCAGTCAAAACAAACTGCCGGCTTAGCTAATCAGCTGAAGAATGATGGTTATGATGAGATGATTCATGACAAGACTGGGTTAATCATTGATTCTTATTTCTCTGCGACTAAAATTAAGTGGATCTTGGACAATGTTGATGGTGCCCGCCAAAAGGCCGAAAATGGTGACCTTTTATTTGGCACGACTGATACTTGGGTCCTTTGGAAATTGACCGGGGGTAAAGTTCATGCGACTGACTATACGAATGCCAGTCGAACAATGTTGTTTAACATTCACACGCTTCAGTGGGATCAAGACATCCTTAAGTTACTTGATATTCCCGCAAGCATGTTGCCTGAGGTTCATTCATCATCAGAAATTTATGGCTATACATCAGGTTACTCCTTCTCAGGCGTTCAGGTGCCAATTGCAGGAATTGCTGGGGACCAGCAAGCTGCATTGTTCGGTCAGATGGCATTGCAACGCGGAATGATCAAGAATACTTATGGAACCGGTGCCTTTATTGTGATGAACACTGGTGAGGAACCAACCCTTTCTAAACGCGGCTTATTAACAACCATTGCTTATGGGATTGACGGTAAAGTCAATTACGCTCTGGAAGGTAGTATCTTTGTTGCTGGCTCTGCAATTCAGTGGTTAAGAGATGCGATGGAAATGATCAAAACCTCCCCAGAATCAGAACAACTTGCAGTTGACGCTAAAACGAGCGATGGCGTTTACGTCGTACCTGCCTTTACCGGCTTAGGGGCGCCCTATTGGGATCAGAATGCCCGGGGCGCGGTATTTGGTTTAACTCGTGGAACAACGAAGAATCAATTCATTAGAGCCACGCTTGAATCCTTGGCTTATCAGACTCGGGATGTTGTTGATACAATGGTGAGCGAAACTGGGATTGATTTGAAAGAACTTGCCGTTGATGGTGGGGCGGCTAATAATAACTACCTCATGCAATTTCAGGCAGATATTTTGGGAACGCCAATTCAACGGGCATCAATTGCTGAAACCACAGCACTTGGCGCAGCATATTTGGCCGGATTGGCCGTTGGTTTTTGGAGTTCTGTTGATGAAATTAAGGAAACGATCAAGGCTCGAGACGAATTTAAGCCAGACATGGATGACAAGAAGCGAAAGCAACTGTATTCAGGCTGGAAACGAGCTGTCAATGCAACGATACAGTTTCACCCAGAAGAAGATTAACTGAAAATCGTTTAATGATTTGAGAACTGAAAGTGAGGCACCGGGATATGGGTTAATTTCAATCGGTCATCATTAACTTGGATTGCGACTAATCTTTGGATTAATATTGTGCCAAACGACTAATCCCGGCCATTCAACGAAAAGAACCAACTATTCCAAAATCAGGAATAATTGGTTCTTTTCGTTGAATTCTGAGATCAAAACGCTTATTGTCCCAGTCGGTTCAACTCCTCAGTCGATATTCGAACCACAACTTATCTTCATAGGGCTTCAAAATCTCTTCCAGTTTTGTCCGAACAACATTAATTCTCAAATCAGCAGCTAAAATAATCGCACAAAGAAACAACATGGAAATCTCAATTGTGACTAATCCCCAGTTTTGTTTCGCAGTGAACAGCAACCATTGTTCAATAGCCAGTAAAATGATCATTGAGCCAGTTTTGCTGGCTAAAAAGTACCAACGCTTGATGACTCGGACTTTTTTGATAGCCAGTCGACGTGTTTCTGGGGACAAATTAGGCGCGCCAGATAGGGCAACCTGAAGTCCAGCAGCATCTTTTTTCAGCAGTTGAGATACGTACTTTGATGTTTTACCAATGTTACGCATGGCAAAGAAGTCACCGAACCATAATCCGATTAGCATGTAAATAAATGCAAAATCTGATATTTTGAGCAAATCATTCATGGCCATCCCTCCAGTTCTCGGCATTCCTTGAAACTTTCAAAATTGTGACGTAAAAACAACCTGAACTTGATTTCTAGTCAACGGGCTTTCAATCAACAAAAGTATAAAACCATCACTTGTTTTTTGGTATAAATATGCTTAGAAATTTTTTAGAAGGATTTAATGGTAAATTAATTGATGGTATTTTAACGATGAGCTGGGCGACAAAAAGGGGTTACTAAGCGGTTAGTGTCCAAAATGTCAGTAGGTTGTCCAGATATTCCGAATTTGGCTACGATGGTTTGATTGGATGGCCTAAAAGTGCTTATCCGTGGTGGAATTACTGCCATGTACGCAAATAGCGCAATCATTCAAAAAATAGAATGACCGCGCTATTTGCGTAATTTTTGGGATTATATCGCTAACGTCCGATTATCAATAGAATTTAAATCATTGAGGTACTTTTCACTGACGATTCCGATCGCCGATAGAAGTCATTGGTTGACTGCCAGATCTAAATGTTCTTGTAAATAACGGGCAACGCCGTCGTTCTCATTCGTGTACTCCGTGACGTCGTCCGCCAATTCTTTAATTTGTGAGTTGGCATTTTTCATGGCAACGCCTGTTCCAGCAAACGCCATCATGGTAGCGTCGTTACTTTCATCACCAAACGCAATAATATCACGTTGCAGGATGCCATAATAATCCGCTAGAAATTTGAGGCCGGTTGACTTGTGGACGCCTTTTGTTGCGATTTCTACGATGGGATGGGGGCCACCCCAAGGCGATACTTCTACTTGGTCGCCAAATTGATTCTTAACGAAATCAATCAAGCCAGCCTTTAACTCGGGCTTAACTTCAACGGTAATGCTGATGGGGTTGTCTTTTAAGCTTTGCTGACTCAGAATTTGGTTGGTTTTCAAAGTGCTCGGGAAGAAGCCAAAGCCACTTTTCAGACCGTGATTGGCTAAAAACAGATTCCGCCCTTCTACAGCAATTAATGACAGGCCAAGTTCTTGGCTCTTTTCAAGCAACTCCATCACAATTTCTTTGTCAATTGTGTACTGATATTCGCGAGGCCACTGTTGATGTGGTAAAATGCCAAGGTTACCATTAAAATTAATCATTGGTGTATTTAAATTAAGTTCATCATAAAAGTTTTCAGATATTCGGTTAGGACGACCAGTAACCAGACTCACAACACAACCGGCTTTAACTGCCTGATTGATTGTTGTTTTTGTTTGAGGGCTGATTTTGCCGTCGTTATTCAACGTCGTCCCATCTAAATCAAGCGCAATTAGTTTCTTTGTAATGATGCTCACTCCTTTAATTACGTATTGCTTTATGTTATCTGATTATTAATACTTCGTCAATCATTGACACCGAAAAGGAAGATAAGAATGGATTTACCTACTGACTTTATTAACAAGTATCAAAAATTAATGGGCAAGCCGGAAGCTGACAAATTTATTGCAAGTTTCTCAGAACCGGCTAATCACGGTTTCCGACTCAATCCATTAAAGAATGTGAAGCCTAAAGATTTGGATTATCGTTATCCGACCGACCATTGCCAATTTGGGTACCGTGGAACTGTTAGCGGAAAAAGCGTTGGCCACCAAGCAGGGGCAGTTTATAGTCAAGAACCCAGCGCTATGTATGTTGGGGAAGTTGCTCATCCACAACTGAATGAAAAGGTGCTTGATTTATGCGCGGCACCAGGTGGAAAAACAACTCACTTGGGCAGTTATTTGCAGAATGCGGGATTGCTTATTGCCAACGAAATTGATTCCAAGCGGGCGAAAGTCCTTGTTGAGAATGTGGAACGTTTTTCGTTCACCAACACGATTGTCACGAACACTAATCCCGATGCTTTGGCTGAAAAGTTGCCTGGTTATTTTGATCGATTGTTAGTGGATGCACCGTGTTCGGGGGAAGGGATGTTTCGTAAGGATCCTGAAGCTGTCCAATATTGGAATAAGGATTATCCGACTGAATGTGCAACCCGACAGCGAACAATTTTAGCCGCAGCTGTGAAGAATTTGCGGCCTGGCGGGGAGCTTATTTATTCAACTTGTACCTTTGCCCCAGAAGAAGACGAACAAATCATTTCTTGGTTAGTTACTAATTATGATTTCGAAATTTTACCGGTCAAGAAATTCCCGGGGATGGACTCTGGAATTCCAGAGTGGGCTGATGGTAACGAAGCATTACGGAACTGTGTCCGAATTTTCCCCCATCATTTCAAGGGGGAAGGGCACTTCATTGCCAAGTTAAGAAAGTTGGGCAACCCCGTCAACCAGGAGACGCGTGATCGTCCTGCTAAGATTAGTCGGAATATTTCTGACTTATCCCGTGATCAGCAGCAACTTTGGCAGGCGTTTAAGAAAGAAACGCTGAACTCGGCTTCATTTGGTCGGTTGGTTAGCTTTAAAGATGATTTATATGCTGTTCCAGAAATCACACCTAACTTGGACGGCATTAAAATTGTGCGGTTAGGATTAAAATTGGGAACGTTCAAGAAAAAGCGGTTTGAACCCAGCTATGCACTTGCCTTAGCGTTGAAACCGAGCGAGTTAAAACACACCATTAACATTAATGATGAAGATTGGGCTAAATACGTTCATGGGGATACTTTCCAAGTTGATCGAGAATTAATGAAGGGATGGTATCAAATTGTGTGTGAGGACCTCCCAGTTGGGTTTGTAAAGGTTGTGAATGGCACCGCCAAGAATTTCTTTCCTAAGGGGTTAAGATTTAGCGTATAACAGAACAATCTAAAATACGGACAATAGACGGTTTGAGCCTCGAATTTGAGCCAAAAGAAGCAATGCATTCTGATTTTGGAATGCACTGCTTCTTTTGGTTTAAATGGCAGGAATCAGCCATTTGTCGCACGTTTTATCAGTAACAAAATGGGAAACCAAGTTGCATTTATAAGTCCTTTGCCCGCCTGTTGTTAGCTTGTTTTTAGTAGCTGAGATGTCGTTGTTGCATATATGACATCAATTGAGGAGATAAAATCATTTTTTTGCTTTTCAACTCATTAATCGTGTGACAATTTTGCATTAACATGATTGCTTTTAAACCGTATTTCCAGTTGTTGATAGTCTTAATCACTTCCTGTTTGTCATGTTTGATAACCTGATTAAGAAAATAACCGGCAACGCCGACTGCTGAACTCCCAAGTGCAAGGCACTTAGCAACATCTAGTGGCGACTTAATGCCCCCAGAGGCAATCATTGTTGCTTGATTCTGGAATTGCCGGCTTTCCAATAAGGATTCCGTCGTCGTTAATCCCCAGTTTTCAAGGTAACCCATATCTTTTGAATGTCGGCGAAAGTTTTCAATCTTGGCAAAATCGGTTCCGCCACGACCACTCACGTTGATATATTTAACACCCATATTGATTAATTGATGAATCGTTTCTTGACTAATCCCAAAGCCAACTTCTTTAACGATGACCGGAACTTGAACTTTGGCGATGATTTCAGCAATGTTTTCAGTAAAATGAAATTCTCGATCTCCCTCAGGCATAATCAACTCTTGGGCCGTATTAATGTGAACTTCCAGAGCGTCCGCTGAAATCATCTCGATCGCAGCTAATGCATCGGTAGCGGAACGATTAGCACCAATATTGGCAAAGATGGGGCCGTCCGGATTCACTTGGCGGACGATTTCAAATGTATCTTTTAAAGATGGGTCACTCAATGCCACGCTTTGAGACCCAACTGCCATTGCAATACCGGTTTGAGCGGCAATCTCAGCGAGAGCGGCATTAATCTTTTTGGTATATTCACTACCACCAGAAATTGCCTCCAAATAAAATGGGGCCGGTAATTCAACTGGGCCAATGTGGGTCGCTAAATCAATTTCATCAAGAGAAACCCTTGGCAGTCCAGTATTGACAAAACGGAGGTCATCAAAAGAATCGACATCATCCCGATAAAATTTCTCGGCTAATGAAACGTGTTCATCTTTTCGATGTGAGTGTTTTGAAATCATAGTTTACTCCTTATTCAGGTCGATGACCGGGTGCACATTGAGTGCAAGCTGGGTGATGCCGTTTTCTTTCCAGCGTTCGATCATTGAATCAACGTTGACCTGCTTATCGATCACAACGATCCCACAATCGCCACCACCGGCCCCAGAAGATTTAGCGGCAGCGGTGTTTTCTACAGCAATGTCGCACATCTTTTTTAAAGTTGGGGTTTCAATTGCGACCTTGGTAAAGTCTGCAAGTTGCTGCAAAATTTCCCGGTTGCGTTTAATTCCCGTCTTGATGCGTTCCAAGCTGCCATCCTTAAATCCTTGGATTAAATCTTCAAGACAGTTCTTGCTGTCCCGAAGGAATTCGGCATAAATTTGGTGTTGCCGACTTTTCTGAATGGCCACCTTATCAACCAAGTGAGAGGTTGATGCCGGCGTCCCGGTCCAGCCGATAATCAATCGAAGGTTATCAGGTTGGGTTAATTGGGTGATCTTTAAGGATGGCCAAGGTTGGTTAACCAATTCAGTTAAACTTTGTTGGGTCCGGGCAGCCAATAACCAATCCCGGTCAAATGACCAGTAGGCAATCCAACCCCCGTACACACTGGCGGCAATGTCGCCTAATGAACCGTTGCCTTGAACGTCTAAATGGGCAATTGCGGATAATTTGAACAATTGGCTCTTGGTTAGTGGTAATTTGTAAAACTGACACAGGGCTTTAACCGTTGCAACGGTCACGGCAGCTGAGGAGCCTAAGCCGTATTTCTTGCCGTTTGGGCTGTCAAGATCACTATTGATTCGTAGATCATAAAGTTCCATCGGCCGACCGAGTGCTTGGGCATATTCCTCAGTCAGGCGGATGGCTGAAATTATGTAATTAAAAGTATTATCACGATTATCCAAGATCATTTGGTCACCTTGACGACGCCAAAGAACTGAATCATCACGATATTGTTTGGAAACGATACTGCCATAAGATTTGCTCTGAGAAATTTCTACGGTTACAAATTGGTTCAATGCCACAATAATAGAAGGGTAGCCAGTCTCGACCACCGCGTATTCTCCTGCAATGTATAATTTTCCTGGAGCTTTGACCGTAATCAACCGATCATTTCCTTTCTGGTTATAAATATTGAACACCGGGACCCGCTTGCAACGTGGTGACTCGTTTTGGCCCCAGTAGTTTAGTAAATGCGCCCACAATCTGCGGTTTGTTTGCTTGCTGGCAGATGACTTTAACGTTTGGGCCGGCATCGATCGTATAGTAGCATTCAATGCCTTGATGTCTTAAACGCTTTACGAGGTTCATGGCCGTTAGGGTCTCACTGTTGAAATACATAAAATCCGGTGCCGCACTAAGCGTCAAGGCATGCATTCTCATCGCGTTCAGTTCGCTGATCGTCCCAAACTTGGTAAAATCGTTTGCGACGATTGCCAATTTGATATCTACCAAATCATTTTGAGCTACATTGACCCAAGTTGGATAGTAGGGGGAGGTGGTGACTGATCGATTCATACCTTCCCGGCTGGAAATCGATTTCGGCTTACTTTCAACGGTGAGGGCAATGACTGAAATGTCTTTCAAGCCAGTCTGCTGAAGGGGGAAAGCGTATGAATCTGTGTCATCATGGCCACGTTGCCATTCAACAAAGCCGCCGAAAATGGAACGGCAAGCTGAACCTGAACCCCGGCGAGCAAGACGGGAAAGATCTGTTGATGTCAATTGAAGGCCGGCTGCTTTGCTGGCGGCTGCAGCCAACGCAGCAAATGCGGACGCAGAGGAAGCCAACCCGGCGGCAATTGGTACGTGATTAAGGGATATCACTTCGGCGGCAGCATTGATTCCGGCAAGCTGGCGAACCACGGTTAGAAAATCATGAACCCGCTGCCAACTTTTTCCGGAAACTGCGGCACCGTCGATCTCAACTTTGTCTGCTGACAGTGATTGATCAAATCGAACTGAAGTTTCTGTATAAAATTGGTCAAGGGTCAGTGACAAGCTGCTCGTGTAAGGAATGATGAGCCGCTCATCTTTTTTGCCCCAATATTTAATCAGAGCAATGTTGGTATGGGCTAAGGCACTCACTGGATCATTTGACAAGGTTGTCATGACGTTCTCCCGTAGAAAATTCGTAATTTTTGAATGATTGGATCCAAGTTTGAGTTGCACCGGCTTGGCGAAGCTTGGTGGAAATTACTTGGGCATCCCGTTGATTGCGGGCCAAAGCGATCATACAGCCGCCAAGGCCGCTGCCGGTAAGCTTGGCACCGAGAGCCTTATTAGTGACTGCAATTTGGCAAAATTTATCAAGTGTATTGGTACTAACACCCAATTGCGCAAGGTTCACCTGGCTATGATTCATTAATGTTCCTAGTAAGTCTTCATCTGAATCGGCCAACGCATCTCTGGCTGTATTGGCAATTCGTCCGAGTTGATCGATCATTGGGACGGCTATTTCGGCATCTTCAACAACGTTGTTATGAACCAATGAAACTGCCTCGCTGGTCTTCCCTTTAAGGCCACTATCGGCAATGACCAGGCACAGGTCAGAACTATGAAATTCGATTTGCTCATTAATTTGATTTTTAATAAACCAAATGGGTGCTTCTGAACTAGCCGTTGCAGCATCTAATCCACTTGGGTTGCCATGCGTAATTTTTTCCTCAATATCAGCTAATTCCAGTAGTTTTGCTCGAGTTAGTGACTTTTCAAAGAGGTCAAAAAAGCCGCGAACCAGTGCAACTGCAGTAGCAGCAGACGAGCCCATTCCTCGTTCTGAGGGAACTTTGCTGGTGATTGAGAGCTCAAATGGTAGATCAGGCGCATGAAATCGACTTAATAGCCGTTGAATTAAAACGCCAACGCCTTTGAGGTTATCGTTCATTTCGGAAATCGGTCCATCGAAGTATCGGCAATGGATTGTTTGCCCGATGGCCGTTAATCTGATGGCGACATTTACATCAACCGAATAGAGGGGAATGGCAATGGCCGGCTTTCCATAAACCACACTATGTTCCCCGAAAAAAATAATTTTTGCGTAACTTGTGCCGGTTGCTTTTTCTTTCAATCTTTATCCTCTCACTTTCAAACATTCCAATTTTATCATAATTAACCGTTGGAAGAAGCTTTTCATCATATTTTTAGAGTTTTATAAAAATTAGAAGTCATTTTATATGGTAGATTATCACAATGAGCTTGTAGTATTATTAACATTAGTGAACTTTTAAGAAAAATCACGATATTCATGAGATTGGTGAACACTATGAATTCAAAAACAACTTTTGCAGTTGTTGACATTGAAACGACCGGGACTGACCTAGCAGCAGGTAACCGGACCATCCAATTCAGCTGCTGTTTGGTTTCAGACAATAAAATAATTGATACCTTCGTGACTGACATTAATCCGCAGTGCGAGGTTCCCAACCGGATTGTCCAGTTAACGGGAATTAACAATGATCGCTTAAAAAAGGCCCCGACGTTTGATCAAGTAGCTGCTAAACTTTATGGCTTGCTGAGCGGGACTGTGTTTGTGGCGCATAACGTTAATTTTGATTTCCCATTTTTAAATGCTGAATTCCAGCGGGTGGGATATCCCGAACTTCAAATTGAAGCGATTGATACGGTTACGTTAAGCCAGATTCTCTTGCCAACGTTGGCAAGTTATCGGCTGCAGGACCTTAGTGCCTACTTCAATATTAAGCATGACCATCCCCACACGGCTGATAGCGATGCTTTGGCAACTGCCAAATTATTACTCATTTTATTGCGGCAAATTAAAGAATTGCCAAGCATTACTTTGGAACAAATTGTTAATGTCAGTCCGTCATTGCCACAGGATACACTGAAAGTCTTTCTGGACGCAAACGAAGTGAATCAAAAGAACCCCCGAAAACGGGAACTGCCTGCATACTTGAAATTGTCATCCGGGTTGGTGATTCGCCGGCGGGAAGTTGCTGACAATCTCAATGTTCGCCAGCCGGAGGCAAAATACCCGAAAACCCGCAAAGCTAAATCTAAAGTATTGCCTGATCAATTGGAATCGCGGCTTGAGCAAAACAAGATGATGAACTTAATCTACAACAATTACGCGGACCAGGCGCATCATTCAGCTAAGACAATGGTGATCGAAGCCCCGACTGGAATTGGTAAAAGTTTAGGCTATTGTTTGCCATTTTCATACCTTGCAACCCCGAAGAAGCCGGTTGTGATCAGTACGTCGACCACTTATTTACAATTTCAATTGCAAAACCAGACACTGCCAATGCTGAACCAAGAATTGCCGTTTAACGTTCGCAGCGTCACTTTGAAAGGGTCCAGACATTATTTGGATCTCTATAAATTCCGAAATCTCTTATTTGTGCCGGATAATTCGAATCAAACCCCGTTTATCAAAGCCCAGATGCTCGTTTGGCTGACGATTACCATAACAGGCGATTTAGATGAATTACATTTGAATGTTGACCAGACGCCATTTGTTTGGAAAATTCAGCACACCGGCGTGAAGTGGTTGGATCCCAATGAACCCTTTTATCAAGATGATTTTCTCCGTTACAATTTGCGCCGAGCCGAAATGGCTGATTTTATGATTGTTAACCACACGTATTTGATTAAAAATTGGCAGTATTTTAAAGCCTTACCAGCTAAACCGTATCTTTTGATTGATGAGACCCAGCAATTTGCTGAGACGGCGATCCGAAATAATCAAGAAAAGATTAAACCCTTATCGTTAATTTCGGCAATCAATAAGATTCTTGCCAGCATTAACCAAAGTCACGGCGAGAATATTCGCGATATCGTTGCCGGCAATGCCATCTTGGGTGACTTGACCAATCAACTGGAAAGTCAGCTTGAAGCAATTAAAGAACTGGTGAATGCGATCATTCGTACCTTTTATGATCAAGTTGTTAATCACAAAAAGCTTCATCGCAATGTTGATTTTTTTGAACGATTAATTCCGATTACTGAAATGAAGGATGCAACTAAAGCCAATCAAGCATTGATTCAGCGGCTCCGGGGATTGAAAGATCATACTGATGATTTGTTGGTTAAGCTCAATCGAGAAGTTGATCATACTTCAGATTCATTTACCAATCAGAATTTTATGGCAATCTATTCGTTCTTTGAGAATTATAATGACTTTAATGATCGACTCGCTGAGATGTTAGGAATTATCGATGTTGATGATCATTCCATTGAACAGCATGTCACTTGGATTACGATTAACCATGCGAAAGACGTGAACAGTTTGAATTTGAACCGAGGGATCTTAAAGACTGAAGACTATTTGAATGATCACATTTATTCCTCGTTTGAACCCACAACCTTTACGGGAGCAACTATTTTCTCATCTCGACGCTCCCAGTTTATTTATGATTTGTTGGGCATTGACCGAAAAAAATCAGCAGTTAAACGGTTAAAGAGTGATTTTAACCCGGCTGACCAAGCACGACTTTACTTGGTCACTGGTGAGAACGATGGGAAGTTTGCGACTAACTCGGATACCTATTTGCAGCAAACTGCCAACAATATTGAAGCAATTTATCGAAAAGGACCCCGGCAAACCCTTGTACTGTTCAATTCGTTGAATGCAATTGAACGCACTTACCGAATGCTTCAAGAGAGTGGCTTCACAGCTAATCATTTTGTCTTGGCCCAGGGGGTTCATGGGACTGCCACTAAGATCAGCAAGCAATTTGTTCATCACGAACCGGCAATCTTACTTGGAGCAAATACTTTCTGGCAGGGAGTTGATTTTCCAAGGCATTTGCTGGAAAATTTGGTGGTGGCTCAACTGCCATTTGACACACCGGCAGATCCCTATAACCACGCTTTGTATTCGATTGAACGCAGTAAAGGTAAAAATCCATTTTACAGTATCACGCTGCCAAAAGCGACGTTACGACTGCGACAAGGGATGGGGCGACTACTGCGTACCAGGGATGATTTTGGGACGATCTTTATCCTTGATCCACGATTGTTGACGAAACGCTACGGCAGTATTGTTCTTGCCAATTTACGCAATGAGATCCCAATTGTGAGGGGCGATATTAATGAATGTATTGCTGATATGGTTAAATTTTTCGAAAGCAAGGCCTAGAACGTCTCAAATAGGGCGGTTATTTGCTATAATAAATAACAATACTGATGTGAAAGGAAAACATTATGCAAAGGCAGCGTCGCATTAAAAAACAATCAAAAGTAAAGGTGTCATGGATTGTCACATCCGTTATTCTGGTCCTGCTTTTCTCCGTTTTTATTATTTTTCACCAAGCTGAAAAACCGATGAGGACGGCGAGAAGCCAAACGGTATCGATGGCTAAGAAGTACGCCGGGTTGACGACGGTGAGCTCGTTTTATTCGTCTAATCTGAATAAAACGTACTATTCGGTCGCTGGGACTGACAATAAGGGCAAAAAGATTTATGCCATTATTGCCAAGAAAGGCGGAACAATCACTGTGGTCAACCAGAGCAGCGGGTTATCCGTTGATGCGATTCGAAATGTTGTCCAAGAGAAAAAATCTCCGAAAAAAATCAATAGTATTAGCCTGACGCTTATCAAGGGCAAACCATATTGGGTGGTCAGCTATTTGAATTCCAGCAACAATTTGTGCTTTGCCACATTGAATTTCAAAACCGGCAATGTCTATCGATCAATTAACAACATCTAAACTAACTGAAGGGAAATTAATATGAAATTTTCAAAACGGATCAAGCACATCACCCCCTCTGCAACAATTGGGGTCTCGAATCGGGCTAAACAAATGGTTCGAAACGGGATCGATGTGATCAATCTCAGTATCGGTGAACCAGACTTCAAAACCCCCACTGTGATCACTGATGAGGCAATCGAAGCCATTCGAACTGGGAAAACCAGTTTTTATACTCCGGCTAGTGGATTAGATGACCTCAAGCAAGCCGCCGCCGATCGGACCAATATTGATTATGGGACCGACTATTCATCCGACCAGATTAGTATCACTTGTGGTGCTAAAACCGCTTTGTACGCTTTAATGCAGGTATTGGTGGATCCAGGCGATGAAGTTTTGATGCCTAAACCAAGCTGGGTGAGTTATCAAGAGCAAGTTATTTTGGCTGGTGGCAAGCCTGTGATGGTTGAAACCAACGATCATTTCAAAATTTCCCCAGAAACTTTGGATTGTGTGGTTAATGCCCATTCAAAGCTGTTGGTGATTAACACGCCGCAGAATCCTACTGGAACCATCTATTCGAGCAACGAGCTTGAAGACATCGGCAATTGGGCAGTTAATCACGGGATCGTGATTATTTCTGATGATATTTATGGCAAATTAATTTATAATAATAACCGGTTTTATTCCCCAATCCAATTAGGTGGTCGGATTGCCCAATCAACCATTTTAGTGAACGGGGTTTCAAAGGCTTATTCAATGACTGGTTGGCGGATTGGTTATATTGCCGGGTCAACTGAGTTAATTTCACGGGTCAATTCCGTGTTATCCCACATGACAGGAAATCCTGCAACGGTTAGTCAATATGCAGCAATCGCCGCGCTTCAATCAGATCAAGCAGATGTTGAAAGCATGCGGCAATCATTTGAGGATCGCCTCAATACCGTGTATCCATTAGTCAACGAAATCCCCGGCTTTGAAGTTGCAGAAAAGCCACAGGGAGCCTTTTATCTGTTTCCAAAGGTCACTGACGCCATGGGGTTAGTTGGGGTGACAAGTTCCGAACAACTCGTCGCTTGTTTATTGAATGAGGCCCACGTTGCAGTCGTGGATGGTTCTGCGTTTGGAATGCCTGGTTATTTACGAATCAGTTATGCAACCAGCTTGAATGATTTAAAGATTGGCATTACAAGAATTAAAGTATTTATGGATCAATATTTAGAGAAAGAGTTGTCTGGAGGAATTAGTAGTGAAGCAGATTAGTATGGTCGATGCACCCAAGTATGTAAACGAAAAAGTTAAGATGGGCGTTTGGCTCACCAATAAACGATCCAGTGGAAAAATTGCTTTTCTACAGTTGCGGGATGGAACGGCGTTTTTCCAAGGGGTTGTGGTTAAGAACAACGTTTCTCCTGAAACTTTCGAATTAGCTAAGGAAGTTAAGCAGGAAACCAGTATGTGGATTACTGGGATTATTCATGAAGATAGCCGCTCAAAGTTTGGCTACGAGATCGAGGTTGAAACGATTGAAGTGGTTTCTGAAACCCATGATTATCCAATCACGCCTAAGGAACACGGGGTCGACTTCTTGATGGATCATCGTCATCTTTGGTTACGATCTAGCCGCCCAAGCGCTGTGATGCGGATCCGAAATGAAGTTATCAAGGCTAGTTATGACTTTTTCTACAATGAGGGCTTTGTCAAAATTGATGCGCCGATCTTGACAGGTAGCGCACCTGAAGGCACCACAACTTTATTCCATACGGAGTATTTTGATCGGGATGCTTATCTATCCCAGAGTGGCCAGTTATATGAAGAGGCCGGCGCTGAGGCATTTGGTAAAGTGTTTTCATTTGGGCCTACCTTTAGAGCTGAAAAATCGAAAACACGTCGTCATTTGATTGAATTCTGGATGATCGAACCCGAAATGGCCTTTATGCATCAAGAACAAAGTTTGGAGATTCAAGAACGATACATTGCTTATTTGGTTACTCGAGTGATCGAAAATTGCAAGCATGAGCTGCAAACACTTGATCGTGATATCGACACCCTTAAGAAGTATACCGTCCTTCCTTATCCAAGAATTAGTTATGATGAGGCGATTGATATGCTCAAAAAGGGTGGTTTTGACCTTGAATGGGGCGTTGACTTTGGATCACCGGAAGAAACTTATCTGGCCGACCAATTTAAACAACCCGTATTTGTGTTGAATTATCCTAAAGCCATTAAGGCGTTTTATATGAAGCCGCATCCAACCAGGGATGATGTCGTGATCTGTGCCGACTTATTAGCACCTGAAGGCTATGGTGAAATCATTGGTGGTTCAGAACGGGCGACCGATTATGATTATTTGTATGATCAAATTGTTAAACACGATCTTGATCCGAATGAGTATTCCTGGTATTTGGACCTCCGAAAATACGGAAGTGTTCCTCACGCTGGATTCGGGCTTGGTCTCGAACGCTGTCTGACCTGGTTAACTGGTGAGGATCATGTTCGAGAAGCCATTCCATTCCCAAGATTGTTGAACCGGATTTACCCATAAATTAGAATTTGTTAAATTGAGAGTGAGGTAATTTGATTGGATGATTACGCACGCGAACTTCTCAACCAGGGTCAAACAACCGTTAATAACGATCTGTTAAAAAATTATCGCCGAATTGGTCTTAGCAATGAAGAACTACTGATATATCTGTTAATAAAGGGAAATCATGACTTAATTGTGCCAATGCCTGAAATTGGTGATTTACAACGACAGACGGGGTTGAGTGAACAGCAGCTTTTTAACTTGTTTCACCAAATGATCGAGAAAAAGTTGGCGGCTATTACCCAATTGAGCATTGAAGGCCAAAAAGTCGATGCTTATGACTTTACGCAGATGTATGACAAATTGGGGATTCTCAAGTCAGCTGAACATGGGCAAAATCAGCCATCCGCTCAACCTGTCAAAGTAAGCGAGCGGCAGACCGTTTTTGAAAGTATCGAGAAAGAGTTTGGCCGAACGTTATCACCCCTGGAGATGGAAACGATTAGTCAATGGTTGGATATAGACCATTACACCCCGGAAATCATTCAATTGGCTTTAAAAGAGGCGGTTTTAAGTCAGGTTTACAATCTGAAATATATGGACAGAATTTTGGTGAGCTGGGAGAAAAAGAACCTGAGGTCACCTCAACAGGTAGAAGCCTATCAGCATCAACGTAAATCAGCTGATAATGAGGCCCCAGCCAGATATCAGGGCCCCAAGATTCCGTTTATTGATTTGTCTGGAAATCCTGAACAAAAATAATTCGCTTGCTAAATTTTAAAACCGAGATATTCTACGATTTGATGAAAAGGACAAGCATTCCAAAAAGGTTCTACAATATCTGTTGTTGGTAATAGATTTTATCTATTACTGATGACAGATTTTTTGTTTCTCGTTAGA
>NZ_JAUCAP010000012.1:0-52301 GCF_030361045.1 Lentilactobacillus sp. TOM.63 | reverse complement strand
ACTGGGATAATTAGGCATAACAATTTCCTTTTTTGCAAAAGTATACCAAAACTCAATTTAGATCTCAAACAGTTTCTAAGAACGATTTTTTAGAAACCCAATCAGAGTTGATTACCCCGCCTGCGACAACAACTCAAAGAGCTTTAAACTATCTTGGGGCTTACCATCAGGCTCTTCGAGGAGAATTGGCAGAAGGTGAGTATTTATGGCCGAACAGCATGCCGCCCAAGTTGCGGGCTGATCATTCCGACATTATTATTGCGCATACTGATCAGGCTAACTATGAATACAGGCAAAAAGTTGCCCGAATTCGAAAGATTGAACGAACGGCTGAAACGGGGGTTCATGTTAATGTGGGCTTAACGGCTCAATCGATTAACCAGTTGAGTGGAAAAAGAAATCAAGCAGCGGTCGATCAAGCATATCTTCAGGCAGCGGTTGGATTCATGCAATATCGGTGGTTGTTGACTTACTTGTTTGGCGCAACACCGCTAGCTTTTGGAAATTACTTTGCCAAGGATACCCCAGCACCTGCTCATCCAGTCCGTTCATTACGAAATTCACACTTTGGTTTTGGCAATGGTTTCTTAACCAGTTATCAAAGCGTTAGTGACTATGTAGGCGGCATTTTGGAAGCGGTTAAAACCGATGCGTTAATTGCGGATCGGGAATACTACGGTAGTGTGCGGTTGAAACAAACCGGCGGGGTTGAGAAATTGTGCACTGCCGGGATTGCATACATTGAATTGCGCATGTTTGATTTGGATCCCTTTGAGCCGTATGGCATTTCGGCAGATGCGGTCAATTTGGTACGGCTGATGTTTGCCTATTTTGTTGCCAAGCAGCCATTTGACCTTTCAAATGCCGATCAAGAAATTCGAGAAGCACAGCAACTAAACGAGCACGTTGCTTTGGAGGATCCACTTGAATCTTGCGAGTATCAGGACAAAGCACATGAATTGATTCGTAATCTTCAGTTTTTTAGCGCGGATATTGTGATCCCTTTCTCCGCTCAACAACCATGTTTTAAGATGCAAGAGCGGATTAGTAATCCTGCATTGACCCCTAGTGCCAGGATGACCCAATGGACGGACGCAACCGCTGGCAGACTATTAGATCTATTGGTGAAGTTTGCTAAGGGTTACCAAGATGACTTGATTCATAACCCTACCATTGGTTTTGAGAACCTAAGTCCAGTTGAGCAAAAGGCAATTCTTGAGAAATTAAGACAAGGTCAGAATGTCGAAATTAAGTAACTGACTTGTAAGTCAGGATAGAAAAAAGCAACCAGAAACAAATGAAAATTTGCTCTGGCTGCCTTCTTTTATTAAACTCGAATCGTTAATACACACTAAGTATAACACCCAATTATCAATTTGTCAACGTTGCCATTAATTAATTTTTGCATTTGACATGATGGCAAACTCACAGTAAAATTGACCCGTAAATCCGAACAATTTCGCGATATTTGGTTAATTGTTAAGATCAGCAGGGAAGTGGCATGATCATTTTGGCAAATAGTGAACGCATCTTTAATCCAAACGAATATGGTACTGAACAATATCAGCAGCTTAATCATCGTTATCAGCAACAAATGGATGAGCAGTTCAGTCGCCGACAAATTGGCTACCCAATTAAAGGGCTAAGCTTCGATGTACAAACAATCAAGTTAACAAGTACGATGACCCAGCAGGCATACAAAATGCTGCAAAACTTAATCGAGGCTTTTCCGACAAGTCAGAAAAGCGGGCCAATTCCCGTTGTGGGGACTGAAAAATATCGGGGTGTCATCTTTTATGATCAGCTTCATTTAATTGATTCAACGGAATATATTGTCAGAAGTCCGTTGGGATTTGGCTATGCCGTTCGAAAATTTTTGACCGTCAGCGCGGCCCCTCAACTTGGCAGTACCAGTGGTGAAATTAAAGTGACCATCGAAATCTCACCAAATCGGTTGCTTAACATTAAAGAAGAGCCCCTGATTGATTTTTTGATCAAGCAACTTCTTCCCTTATTGACCAGCCCCAGACTGGAACAGGTCAGTTTCAAGTTGGATATGCCAATTATTTCTGCCAATTTTCATGCCCAACTTCTTGATGAGGCGGGCGCGATTCAAAAAGTGACGAACACACTGAATGCCGACCTCGAGTATGAAACAACCAGCTTGTATTTTGCCGACCGAGCAAGATCTAGGGAGCTGATCATCACTAATGAATTTCAAAATTTATTAACCACCCAATTATTGAATGGGGATAGCGTTAGTATTTCCTCCCGGGAGGCTCAGTGGTACCAAGATCACGCGGATCAGCGCCAATTTTTAACCCGCATTGCGTTACGAGTCAACCAACCCGCTGCTATTAAACGATTTATGAGAAAGCACGATTGGTTGATGCGCGATATTGTCATCGACTATCGGGATAGCAGTGGCCAACAGCGATTTGAAGGCACAGTGTACGCAACGCATGGCAAAGATTTCAGACGGTCATTTACCCGAATGATTACTTATCGGTTGAAAGCTGCTCAACAAACGCTAAAAAAACTGCCATACTTAACGGATGAAGTATGGCAGAATACGCTAAATTAAATTTAAACGATCAAATATTGGTTTCAAGACTTAATCATCATCATTACCAATCAATGTATAGAAAAGCTTTCCTGCGATTGAATAATAACTCCAGTAACCCGCCCCGTTTTCAGATTTTCTGGTTTGCGGTTTGTGAAGGTTGGTGATTCGCAACCGGTATCGATAGTTGCCGGATTTTTTAATATGAGTGGCGTTGGTACCGCTGACTTTAGTTCGAGTGTACAGATAACGAGAGTTGCCCTTTACCTTGGTGGCGGTGATCTTAGCAGCAGAAGTTGGCTGGTTTAAGAATCCGCTGGTTGGATTAGCTAGCGAACTCGTCGGATGATAACGATAGAATTCCAGATAGCCATCAGTCGTAATCAGGATTTGGTTGGTTTCATAGAAATTGCTGTTGGCGGTTGGAACCTTACCCGCATACAAATCGCCATCGCTATAAGCTAAACGATAGGCTGGCCGCTTAATCCGGGTAAACTGCTTGGTCGAAAAATTACCTTCCGGATCTTGGTTGGCAAGATAGTAACCATTCTTGAGGATTGGTTTCACCACGGCATAGCTCAGGTAACGGATGTTGATATCCATTTGATTCATGCGGCCCTTGCTATCCGTAGTGCCACTGTTTGAACTAATGATTGTATTTGGGGGCAGGACTAAGGTGCGGCTGAGGTAATGCTTAGTCTTGTTAACTAAACCCACTTTGATTTTGACTGCTCTGTTGGTTCGATAGTAACGGTGAACATTCGCATTAATTGCTTTGAGGTTGATAGTGTTGGCGTGAGTGACAGTTGTTGGAATCAACAACAGACTGACGGCCATTAGGATCCCTAATAGAAATCTTTTCATAATAGTAAGCTCCCCTTCGGTTATTTCTGGTAGCTTCAGTTTACGTAAAAGGGTCGCCCTGGTCAAATGTGATGACGGGCGACCCTTTTGAATTGATTGTTTTAATGAGTGCAATTAGGGGTTGGCAATGGAGGTGAATTGTGGCGCCACCAAGCGCATGCCACCCACTTGGTTATGCGCTCTAAACGCGCTCCGACGCCCCTGATTCTTACTGCCTAAGATGGAGTGTGGCCAATAATGAACAAGAGACGTTCATCATTGACCACACTCCATCTTAGGCTCCAGGATCAACCCGGGGCTCGTCGCGCTCTACCTTGTCTTTTCCGCCACTTTTCGGCTTCGATCCACAAAGTCTTTAAACAGCTTCTTTGAATCTTCGTAGTGTTTGTAAATATTTTCAGGATGCCACTGGACTGCCAAGATTTGGTCATTGTCGATCGATTCGACCGCTTCGATTACTTGGTCGTCGGCTCTGGCGGTTACTTTAAGATAGGGGGCAACGTCCTTGACTGCTTGATGATGCCTCGAGTTAACATAGGGCCGGGATCCGATGATGTCGTGTAAGCGGCTGTTTGGATCAACTGTGACATGATGGGAGGGCATATTTCCTGGGGCTTCTTGCGAATGCTTCAAGGTCGCGTGGAGGTCTTGGGATAAATCCTGATAGAGGGTGCCGCCCAGACCAACGTTGATCAGCTGCATACCACGGCAAATACCCATGATGGCCTTGCCGGCAGTGACTGATTGCTTCAACAATTCAATTTCAAATAAGTCGCGTTTGAGATACGTCATACCTAATTTCTGGAAAGGCTCTTCGCCGTAGAAAGTGGGATCGACATCTGCCCCTCCTGGGAAACAGACCCCATCAAACAGGGTCATATAATCGCGGACATCTTCCGGATTCACACTCGGAAAGATAATGGGGATGCCACCGGACTTGACGATTGCTTCAATCGCCGGTCGGGGTGCGAACGCTGCGTTGCGTTCATTAATAACGTTGGTTGCCTCAGCAAGTGTGTCGGCAGGTAATGCGATTCTTGGGCGCAAATAAACCCCTCCTCAATTTTTGATTTTGATTAATGACAATATAAGGTGATCCCTCAAAACTATCCAATGAGTATACTCCAAAAGCATGAAAAATAGGTGAATTTTGCTTTCATATAATGATTATTCCTGCTGCTTATCTTTGTCGGGTTCCCAGCTGCCCTTAAATAGCTCATGTTTGAGCTGATCGGCGGACAGTTTTGTCTTATTTTCGAATCCTTTAAACGGTCTGATTGACTGTAAGGCCGATTCTTGATATCGTTTAGCTCGGCGCATTGCGTATTCGGTTAATGAACCATCTTTTAAATGCGTAATTAACTTGGCACTAGGCGTAGTTAACGGATTTTCAACCCGGTCTTGTAAGTCCTCGATTTCCTCTTGGTATTCGGGGCCTAATTGGATCTTATTGGCGTACATTTCAAGGCTTTGTAAGAATGCTCCGGCACTTGCCTGGTATTTGGAGACATCATTTGGATGTTCCTCAGAAACTTCCTCGTTCAGTGCATCGGCGCGGGTGATGACCCTGCTGACATCTTCGGGGTGCAGACCGGGTGACATGATGAAGTAGCTGGCTAACAATCTGAAGAAACGCAAGGTATTGGTGCGAATGCCCACGGAACTGCTGGGATCCAAATCCAACATTCTTAATTCTAGGTAATTGACGCCGGTTTTTGGTAATTCTTTCAAGTTGGTATTGCCCTTGAAACGGACAGCACCATGAAATTCATAGTCGGAGATCAGCTTACCTTCTTTGACCCCCTGTTCAATGTTGTTGACATATCGTTGAACAGTGGTGTAATCGCCTCGAAATGGATTGCCGAAGCCATGCGAACTCTGACGGATACTGCGAATGGGAGCGGTGGGTCCTTTATCTTTGTCGAAGTAATTCGCTTCTGCAACGGGACTAGCCCCAAATAAATATGTAATAACCCAGCGATAACGGAGAAAACCCTGAGCAATTTTTGCATATAGGTAGTTTGAAAGGGCGACTTTAGAGTCAAAACGGTCTTGCATATTATCATAGACCAAATTAAAAACATGGGGATCGATACTGAGGTTAAGGTGAGCACCACAGGGGGTTCCGGCTGAAAATCCATGGCGTTTAACCCACTCCTTTAGATACGCCTCTTTCTTCGGCCCCATTTTAGCAAGGGGAACCTCGCGCTTGTCCTTTGGCAGGCGGGGTAACGACTTCTGACATCGTTTCCAGAAAATCATTGGTAATCCAAGGATTGGTTTGTTCATCACCGGCAGCAGCAGGATAGGGTTCCTGGCTCAGGTTACTATTTTCGTCTACCCGTTGCATTTCGATTTCCAATCCCATGGTAAAGTCGGAGGTTTTCGCGACGGCTTCATTATCAAATATAAGTTGTCCAATTTCGCTGAACATGGTAATTACCTCCATTGTGTGATTATGAGAATTTCATGATAATTGATGTCAAAATAGTAACACTATAATGACATCATAGCAACGGTAACCGTGTTAACATATCAAATATATGCTAGAATTGTTTTATTTCATTAATTTTTAATTTTAAGAGGTGGAAGTATGAGTATCTTCATCAAATTAGGTTGGTACTTCAAGCAGGAATGGAAAATTTACCTGATTGGCTTATTTGGCCTGCTGTTGACAGCACTAGTCGGGATCGTTCCCCCACGCATTATTGGGGTCTTGGTCGATACGATCCATAATGGCAAATTGTCGAGTCAAAGCCTGCTGGTTTTGCTGGGGATATTGACGTTGGCGGCCTTTGCCCAGTACGGTGCCCGTTATATGTGGCGGACTGCTATTTGGGGCGAAGCGGCTAAGCTGGAAAAAGTCTTCCGAAACCGACTATTTAAACACTACACCGAAATGGATTTGGAATTCTTCCAAAAATATCGGACGGGTGATTTGATGGCTCACGCGACCAATGACTTGTCCGCAATTCAACGGGTGGCCGGCGGTGGCATCCTGCAGTTTGCGGATTCGATGATCACTGGCGGCACTACCTTAATCGCAATGATTACCCTAATTGATTGGCGGCTAACATTAATTGCAATTATTCCGTTTCCATTATTGGCTGTCATGGCTCGATACTTGGGAACTAAGATTCATATTGCCTTCAGAGACTCACAAGCTGCCTTTTCACGCCTCAATAACAAGGCTGAAGAAAGTATCACGGGGATCAAAGTGATCAAAGGCTTAGGGCAGCAGCAAGAAGATATGAATGATTTTAACAACCAGGTTGCCACCACAATCAATATTAACCGGCGGGTTAACCGGCTGGACTCATTATTTGATCCAATGACAACCATGATTATTGCCTTGTCGTACGTGGTCACGATTGTCTATGGCGGTTATTTGGTGACAAATGGTTCGATCACAATTGGGTCATTAGTGTCGTTTGTGTCGTATTTGGCAATGATGGTTTGGCCGATGTTCGCGGTCGGCATGCTGTTTAATACCCTGGAACGAGGGAATGCCAGTTACGACCGGGTAATGGACCTATTGAAACAAAAAAGTGCGATCATTGACGATGCCGATGGTGTGGACAAGGCGCCAAAAGGTGAGATTGACTATCATATTCAGAAGTTCTCCTATCCGGATGATCAGCGGGCGGCCTTGCAGAATATTGATTTTAAGGTGCCTGCAGGTCATACGGTAGGCCTGGTGGGTAAAGTTGGTTCTGGTAAAAGTACAATTTTACGATTGATTTTACGCCAGTTTGATAATTATCAGGGATCCATTCAATTTGGTGGGATTGATATTAAACACTACAAGCTGGATGCGTTGATTCCAGCAATTGGCTATGTTCCTCAAGATACCTTTCTGTTCTCAGATACCATTCGGGAGAATATTCGCTTTGCCCGGCCAGAATCCAGTCAGGCTCAAGTCGAGGAAGCTGCTCAGAAAAGTGACTTATATGAGCAAATTCAGGCCATGCCCGATGGCTACGATACCGCTGTTGGCGAAGAAGGGATTTCTTTGTCCGGTGGCCAGCGACAACGGTTGGCGATTGCTAGAGCGCTGTTAATTAACCCAGAATTGTTAATATTGGATGACGCCTTGTCGGCCGTTGATGCGGAAACCGAAACGCAAATCCTGACTAATTTGCACGCTGAACGGCAAAATAAGACGACGATTATCTCTGCTCACCGGTTGAGTTCAGTGATGAACGCAGATGAAATTTTGGTAATCGATGACGGTCAAATTGTTGAACGGGGCACCCATACTGAATTGATGGCCCGTGGCGGCTGGTATCGGGAAATGTTTGAGCGTCAGGAACTGGAAACGAAAGTCAAGGGAGGTGCGAACTAATGGATAATTTAAAACATCAATCGGCTTGGTCGAAGAGCATTCCGTTTGGTGAACAGCTGCGGATCATTGGCCGATTATTTCGTTATGCCGCCCCTTACAAGTGGTACTTCTATTTTTCCGTAGGGTTTTCGATTGCGGTTGCCGTCGTCAATATTTATTTACCCCGAATTATTCAAGTTTACATGGACAGCCATCTGGTGGTTGGCCAAACCGACTTCCAAATGATGTGGTTCTTTGCGGGCCTTTACTTCTTTGGAATGGTCATGAAGGCGATCATGCAGTTCGTCCAATCCTATTTATATGAAATGGGTGCCGAGTATATGCTCGAAAACACCCGCCGAAAACTGTTTGCGAAACTGCACACTTTGGGGATGCGTTACTTTGATCAGACCCCCAGTGGCTCAATTCTTTCCAGATTGACAAACGATACCATGGCGTTTGCGAATTTTTGGGCCCTGTTTAATAGTTTGATTGTAACGGTTTCTGCGATGGTTTCATCATTTATCGCAATGTACATGGTGGATACTAAGATCTCGCTGTGGCTGCTGGTGTTCATGCCCTTTTTATTTGTGATGGTTTGGTATTACCAGCGGTATAGTACCCGGGTTTACCGGCAGATGCGGGAGCGCTTGAGCCTTTTGAATGCGAAGCTGGCCGAAGGGATCACTGGGATTAGCGTGATCCAACAGTTCCGCCAGGAGAAACGGATTAATCAAGAATTTAATGGGACTAACGATCAGTACTACAATACTCGAAAAGCAATGATTCGGATTAATTCGTTGTTATTGAACCCCATGATTAACCTCTTTTATGCATTAGGAACGGTGCTTGTTTTAGGGATGTTTGGTGTTCGTGGTTTGCACGCCTATGTGGCGGCCGGTGTGATTTACGCGTTTATCACTTATTTGAACAACTTTTACAACCCAATGTCTGAAATGATGGATCGGCTCAGTGATTTTCAAGATGGTGTCGTTGCCGGTTCGCGGGTGTTCCGAATAATGGACGATCAAACCGTCGAACCCCAGCAACATCCGGTTAAGGGTGCAACGATCACTCAGGGAAAGATTGAATTTCGACACGTAACGTTCTCATACGATAACGTCAATCCAGTTCTTCATGATGTGTCGTTTGTCGCAGAACCTGGGCAAACGGTCGCGTTGGTTGGCGAAACTGGTAGTGGAAAAACATCAATCATCAATGTGATGATGCGCTTCTATGAATTTGGTGAGGGTCAAATCTTGCTTGATGACCGCGATATTCGAGATTATCCGATTCAAGAATTACGCAAAAAAATGGGCTTGGTGCTTCAGGAACCCTTTATGTTCTATGGCACGGTGGCCTCAAATATCAGAATGTTTAACGAAAAAATTAGTGATGAAGAAGTTAGAAGTGCAGCCAGTTTGTACAGGCTGATAAATTTATCGAGGACTTGCCACAAAAGTATGATGCCAGGGTGATTGAAAGAGGAGCCAGCTATTCGAGCGGCCAGCGGCAACTCATTTCGTTTGCCAGAACGTTGGTAACGGATCCTAAGATTTTGATTCTAGATGAGGCAACCGCAAACATCGATACGGAAACCGAACAGATTATCCAAACGGGATTGGCAAAGCTTCAGCAGGGCAGAACAACGATTGCAATTGCCCATCGATTGTCAACAATTCAAAATGCTGACCTCATTTTGGTGCTAGATGCCGGCAAGATTGTTGAACGCGGCACTAATGATGAGTTGATGAAGAAACGTGGGTATTATTATGACATGATTAGATTGCAGAATTCGGCACATCTAGACTAGTATGCGTAGCAAAGCGCTTAGAAGCTGGAGTATAAGTCCTCTCGTCCTAAAATCCTGGTTTTGAGGATTTTAGGACGAGAGGACTTATATGCAAGCTTCTGCTTTGCGGAGCATCATTCAACTATGAAGCCAAGACAGAGGGGCTTACATGCAGATTGCTGCTTGGTGGAGCAGTCCTACAATGAGGATTTTAGAATACGGGGACTTATATGCAAGCTTCTGCTTTGCGGAGCATCATTCGACTATGAAGCCAAGCACCCAAACCGTAACCCCATAACAAAAAAGCAAACCAATTCAGAAACGTCTCCGAATTGGTTTGCTTTTTTAGGCCTAATAATTATGGTCAATTAATTACTGAATCTCAATTTGGTTATTGCTATCCTGGCTTTCAGCAGCCTTTGGCAATGTGACTGTCAAGACACCATCGTTAACTTGGGCTGAAATGTTGTCACGATCAACACCAGGTAACTCATATGTTCTTGACATGATGCCATGACTACGTTCGCTGGCAATTACGCGGCCTTGTTCATCCTTCTTTTCGGATTCTTGGGCTTGGTCGATGCTCAATGCCAAATTGTCGTTTTGATATACCAAGTGGATATTCTTCTTATCAATGCCTGGTACATCAACCTTCAAAGTGTAATCCTTGTCATTTTCGGTGATATCGGTCTTCAGGTTACCTTGAACCATGTAATCATTGTCTACATCAGAAGGACTGAAGAAACGACGTGCCATTTGATCAAAGAACGGATCTACATTGAAACGATTCATTAATTCATTTGCCATAATACCAATCTCCTTTGTTGCATGAATTAACAAGCGTCAAAGGTGGTGAAACGAGAATCGTTCTCGTTCCCCCAAAACACAAAGCTTTTTAAAAAGTTTCAAAAACGATGACCCAAATAAACAACCACCCACACCTAGTTAACAGCTGGTTAGTAATTATTGAATCTCAATATGACCATTATCTTGATCACTGTTGGTTAACTTTGGTAAAGTAACATTTAAAACACCATCGCTAACTTGGGCTGAAATGTTGTCCTTGTCAACACCAGGCAATTGATAGCTACGTGACATAACACCGTGACTACGTTCGCTGGCGATTACCCGGCCGTTCTCATCTTTTTGTTCGGTTGAATGTTCTTGATTAATGTAGAGTGATAAAACACCATCTTGATAAGCCAAACGAATGTTGTTCTTATCAATTCCTGGGACATCAACCTTCAACGAATAATCCTTGTCGGTTTCTTTAATGTCAGTCTTGAGGTTACCGAAATCACTGTAATCCTTGTCAAAATCACTTGGGCTGAAGAAACGATGTGCCATACGATCAAAGAACGGATCCAAATCAAAACGATTCATTAATTCATTTGCCATAATACCAATCTCCTTATTATCGGAATTAATATTCAAGGTACTGGGAAACGATCTCTTTGAACCACTCTTTTTCGTTCCTCTTTACCTTTCATCTTCTATATTAATCACCTGATAAAAAAATGCCAGCATTTAGCACTCAAAAGTAAAGAGTGCTAAAGCTGACATTCTTTGTTGGCAATTGTGACTATCTAAAGGCCTTCACCAATTGCTTGATATACTTATCAGTATTGGTTTGAATGGCTTCTTGTTCCTGCTTTTGAACTGCAGGATCTGTTGCAGGGTCCTTAACGTTTTTACCTTCAGCTTTTGCTTTTTGGTAAGCTTGTTGGAGGTTTTGATCATATTGCTGCTTGAATTCTTTTTCCAGTGCTGGTTGAGAAAACTTGTTGGCAAGTGAATTGGCAGGGCTCTTCTTTGTTCGGTAGAAGGTATACTTCTTCCCTTTATTGCTTGGCAGTGCCCATTGCCTGACTTAGAAATCTTAACCTGATATTTGTTGGTACTTAATTTGTAGAGATTAAAACTGTAAGTCGTCTTGGTTAGCTTGCTTTTGCTGGTGATTTGACGATAGTTGGCAGTGAAGGTTCGTTTGTTTTTGCTGATCTTGTTGCCAACTGGGATCCCCGTTGTAAACTTGGGTGTCTTGAAATCGCCAATAATCATCATTGTTTGCACCCCATTACTGGTTTTGATATTCTTCCAGTGGAAGGCAACCCCGACCTTTGAATTGTAGAAGTAACCGCTGGGACCGCTAATTTCAGAACTGGCAAATGTATTGGCTGCGTGTGCGGTTGCGGCGGTGGTTGAACCAGCCAATGCCAATCCAAACGATACGGCTGCCGTGGCGACTGTTGCGGTAATCAATTTAAAAGCTTTATTCATGAACAATTCCTCTTTCCCTGAAGTGAGCTGATCCAAGCGATAATGTTGAATGAGCCAAAATGTGACTAAATTCGCTAATTCGATCTAACATAACTATACAATAGTTTAATCAATAGCCGCAAATAGATAATCTGAAAGTTTGCCTATTGTCATGCAATGACAGCTGAGGGGAGAGAAAAACATTGACTCATTCAAAAAGATTCTGGGTCCAAATTGTTAAAGGGCTGCTTGTGATTTTCTCGGTTATCGGCGTGATTTGGGCGTTTAATGTGAGCTTGGCTCCCGGAACCATCCACCAATCTACGACACCGATCGAAAATCCGGACACTGATCCAAAGCCGTCGTACAGTCCCCAAAAGGATTATCACTGGCCCACGACCCAGATCCCTTATTATATTAAAACGACAACCTCCCGCCACTACGCTAAGGTGTGGCGAAAAGCTGTCGCTGCTTGGAACGATGTGAAAGTTGTTCAGCTAATCCCAGCTCATCATGAAAATGACGCTGAAATTATCCTTGGTGCCAAAGCCAACTACAAGGAAGAACCAGATGGCTGGGCTGTAGCTGAAGGAGTGGTGATGGGCTACACTATTCAACGGTTTAGCGATTCTGGCGCGCCGTTGTTTGCTGGCTATAATGAAAGTTACCTGATAACTGGGGCAATGACCCGAATGAATTACAAGACCGTTAACCAGCAAGCCAGTGTTGCCATGCATGAACTTGGTCATGATTTGGGACTGGGTCACAGTCAAAATAATCAGTCGATTATGCAGGAAGCTGCCCCAACATTGTATGATCAAATTCCGCAAGTTGATGCCAATCATTTGGCTCAGCTCTATGCGGGAGTCCCGAAATAGGCACTAGGCCTGAAGCAACATTCCTAACGAATAGTGAATGATCATCGTGATAATGCCGACGATGACATTTCGAATAATGGCAGTTTTAACAAGGCCGTTACCCAGTCGGGCACTTAGATAACCAGTTATGGCGACTGAAAGGCAGACCGCTAGGATTGTTGCGGGCCATTGATAGGCCACTGGGGAAAGGGTCATGGCAACCAATGGGAAAATCCCGCCGGCACCGGCTGAAAAAAGTGATGAAAAGGCAGCGTTCCAAGGATTCATGTAGTGGCCAAGCTGCAGCCCATATTTAATATTCACGATGGTTTCAAGGGGCTTTTTAGCCATCAAGTCTTTGGCAATTTTGATTGCGGTCTCTTGGGTGACACCTTCATCAATATAATAATCTGAAACAACGCGGAGCTCCTGATCATAATTGGTCTTTAATAATTTCTTCTCGGTTTCGACAACTGATTGTTCAGTATCTTTTTGCGTGCTAACGGAAGCATACTCACCTGATGCCATTGAGAAGGCACAGGCAAGTAAATCCGATAGTCCGGCAATGAAGATGGTAAATTGATTGGTGGTTGCAACGGCAACACTAAACAGAACCCCGACAACCGTCAAAATTCCATCATTTGATCCTAAGACGCCGGCTCGCAATGTGTTAAGCTTTTCATCCATTGTTTGGGTGTCCTTTTTCTTCTTTGAGTGAATAATTGTCATGGAAAATACCTCCACAAATTCATAGTAAATAAATTAAAATAATTAGGAACTGGTGTATCAATGTCGTCAATCGGAAATCCCAGCTTTTTGAGGGAGCAATTGAGGGGACTTATGGACAAGTTCCTTTGTTAAAAAAGGGATTAGCTACCAATTAAGGTTCCGATGATGAAGGTGACCAACATGGTTAACGTGCCAGAAATCACGTTTCGCACCACACCATGAAACTTATTTGAATTTCCTAACTTGGCCGCTGTAAACCCAGTGATCGCCAAGGCAATCAGAACGGCGACAAATGTTGCTTCAATTCTAATTGAATTTGGGAACATTGTGATGGCGACTAGTGGTAAAATTGATCCAGTTGGGAATGAAATCATCGATGCGATGGCAGCTGAAAGCGGGTTGGTATATTCGCCGACGTTAAAGCCGTACTTTTGGCGGACCGTTGTTTTGATTGGATCACGATCCATCATTTCTTTCGTTGCTTGGTGGGCTAACTCATCGGAGATCCCATCTGTGACCAATTTATGCTTGACTGTGTTAAACTCAGTATCGTATGAATCAGCTAATGCTCGTTTTTGGATACTGATGGCATTTTTTTCGGAGTCCTTCTGAGTATTAACGGATACAAATTCTCCCATTGCCATCGAAACAGTTCCGGCAAGCATTCCAGAAATTCCGGAAATAAAAATCGCAAAGTTATTACTTGTCGCCGCGGCAACCCCTAAGACAATCCCTGCGACAGACACGATGCCATCGTTAGCGCCCATTACAGACGCTCGCATCACGTTAATCTTTTGAGATAACGATCGTTTCTTTTCCATAAATTGATGCCTCAATTCTATAGTTTGTAATCATTATTACCTGATATTGATTATTGTAAACCAAAAATCATTAAATGTAAATTCAAAATGCGGATCGGAGATGGCTTTATTGACCAACGTTATTTTAGACCAGTTATTGAATCACACCAGCATTCGTCATTTTCAAGCCAAGCCTTTAACTAAGGAGCAGGTTCAAACACTGATTGAGGCCGCCCAGCATGCTTCAACCAGTACTTTTTCCCAGCAATATTCGATTGTGAGTGTGACAGACCCGGATGTTAAAGCCCAGTTGGCTGACATTACCGGCCATCACTGGCTGGTAAACAGCGGTCACTTTTTCGTGATGGTGGCCGATCAATACCGCAACTTGCAAATTGCGAAGGCTCATAACACGGATCCTTACATTTTACATACGACTGATAAATTCTTAGCAAGCGTCTTTGATACCGCAATTGCCACTCAAAATATAATGGTAGCTGCTGAGAGCATGGGGCTTGGTGGCACGATTATGGGCAGTATCCTAAACGATTCTAAGCGGGTGATCGATTTGCTTGATCTGCCGGAGTTGACCTTTCCGTTATTGGGTCTGGCAATTGGCTATCCAGCCGATCAACCGGAAATTAAGCCGCGGCTGCCCCAAGCTGAGATGCATTTTGATGGCAGCTATAAGCTCCCAACAGACTTCAACGCGCAATTAGCTGAGTACGACGCTGATGTTGCCAACTATTATGGCAGTCGCAGTTCGAATGACCGGATTGAATCGTTTAGTCATCACATTGTGGCGGAACTTGGCAGAAGTCATGAGGTCCGCAAAGAGTTGTTGGCAACCATCAAGCGTCAGGGGTTCTTACTTGATTAGTGAGAAGAACTATCATTTAATTAGTAAAAATGGTTGACTTTTTCCTTTAGAAACCTTACATTTATTAGTAATCGATTGACAGTCTTTTGTTTAAATTTGACATTGATGAGAAGAGTAGATTATTGCTGAATGAATAGCGACCATCGTGGGTGAAAGGGTGGATCAGCGTGATTGAAAGTGCGCTCGGAGTCAAATCAAGCTTGATGAAGTAATATAAACATCTAATGAGGTATTCGAATGCGTTTCGAATATGAACAAGGGTGGAACCACGGTAAAACGTCCCTGTAATTTGGCTACGGTCAGATTTGCAGGGACGTTTTTATTGCTGTCAATTCGAAAAACAAAATTTTACAAGGGAGATGATTGCAGATGACGAGCTGGGGTATTATCCAGCAGAGTTTGCCAATGTTTGAAAAGGGCTTTGTGTTGACGTTGTGGTTATCATTTATTGGAATGATTGGATCAATTTTGGTTGGCTTGATCTGTAGTCTGCTGCAATATTTCAAAGTTCCCATATTTCACCAGATTGCCACGGTGTACGTCGAAATCTCCCGGAACACGCCATTACTAATTCAGCTATTTTTCCTGTATTATGCATTTCCGGTCATCGGCATTAAATTCAGTGCCCAGCTTTGTGGGATCATCGGCTTAATCTTTCTTGGTGGCAGTTACATGGCCGAAGGATTTACCGGCGGCTTTAATGGTGTTTCCAAGGGGCAGCTTGAATCCGGCAAAGCGATTGGACTGAGCCGCTGGCAGTTAGCCAGATACGTTGTTTTTCCTCAGGGCTTTTCATTAAGTGTGCCCGCCATGGCAGCTAATGTGATTTTCCTGATTAAGGAAACGTCGATTTTTACCGTGATTGCCATTCCGGAACTCACCAACACCGCGCTTGATTTGATCGGGATGTATTATCGTTCAAATGAGTATTTGTTTGTTCTGGTTGTCGCTTATGCCATCATTTTGATTCCGCTGTCTGTTATTTTGACGTTATTAGAAAAGAGGGTTCGCTATGGATCATTCGGGAATTAGTGTGTTATTTGAAGGAACCAATTTTACTCGATTGCTTGGCGGACTTTGGGTAACGGTTAAAATTGCAGGAATTGCCCTCATCTTAGGACTCATATTAGGCATTGTCCTAGGTGTATTGAGAACCTTCAGGAATCGACTGCTCAGGCTGATCCTGCGGCTTTATCTGGAATTTTTCCGGATTGTGCCAACCGTTGTGTTACTCTTTCTTTTCTATTATATATTGCCAAAACAGTTGAACTTCAATCTTCCTGCCGATCAGATCGCCACGTTAGTGTTTGCCCTGTGGGTTGGCGCTGAAATGAGTGATATTGTCCGTGGGGCACTCATTTCGGTTCCAAAACATCAACGCGAGTCTGGGCTGGCAATTGGGTTAAATCGTCATCAGTTGTACCGGTACGTGCTGATCCCCCAAGCAATTACCCTTGAAATTCCCGCTACCATCAATTTGGCAACCCGAGTAATCAAGACAACCTCTCTTCTGATGCTGATTTCGGTGATGGACGTGATTAACATTGGCCAACAGATCATTGAAGCCAACAACCACACCCATCCGACGGGCGTCTTCTGGGTATACGGATTGATCTTTCTATTTTATTTCTTGATCGATTATCCATTGTCTTGGTGGGCTAAACGACTAGAAAAAAGGAGATTGGAGCGAACAAATGGCTGATCAGATTTTACAAGTTGAACATTTGGAGAAGTATTATCAGAAGCGACATGTTTTGTATGATATTAATTTTTCGGTTGCCAAAGGCGAAGTGGTCACACTGCTTGGACCTTCAGGATCCGGGAAAAGCACGTTGATTCGCTGCTTGAACGGATTGGAACCCTATCAAAAGGGGACGATCACGTTTGAGGGCCAACAGGTTGATCCCACCGAAAAGAACTGGCAACAGATCCGTCAAAAGATTGGCATGGTGTTTCAAAGTTATGACCTATTCCCTAATTTGACGGTGATTGATAACATTATGTTGGGGCCCACGAAAGTGCAAAAGCAAAGCGCGGATGCGGCCAGAGCAGAGGCCATTCAACTATTACAACGAGTTGGGTTGGAAGATTACGCTGACGCATATCCACGGATGCTGTCTGGTGGCCAGAAACAACGAATTGCGATTGTGCGGGCATTGGCCTTGCACCCTGACTTTATGTTGTTTGATGAAGTCACCGCATCACTTGATCCAGAAATGGTTCGCGGTGTTTTGAACATTATCAAGGATTTGGCAGAAACGGATAACATGACAATGATTGTGGTGACTCATGAGATGAACTTTGCTCAAGAAATTGCCGATCGCGTCCTATTCTTGGAAAATGGTAAGATTCTGGAGCAAACGCCGTCTAAACAGTTTTTCGCTAAACCGCAAACCGATCGCGCTCAAGAATTTTTAGACAGTATGGATTTTTAAGGAAAATTGAGGAGGATTAAATTTATGAAGAAGAAATCATTCGCAAGATTAATTGCTATCGTGAGTGTGTTTGCAGCCCTATTATTGGTGCTCACGGGCTGTGGCAACAGCTCAAAGAAGTCTAGTTCAAGCAGCAGTAACAATCCAAGTTCCGTTAAGCAGATCAAAAAGAACGGTACAATTCGAATCGCCGTATTTGGCGATCTGCCACCATATGGCTGGGTTAATCAAGATGGCAAGCGCGTTGGTTATGACGTCACCTTGGCTCACCAAGTTGCCAAAGACTTGGGTGTGAAGGTGAAGTTTGTGCAAGTGAACGCTAACAATCGGGTTGATGCATTGAACTCCAACAAGGTTGATTTGGTACTCGCAAACTTTACGGTTACCCCAGAACGGAAACAAGTGATCGATTTTGCCAAACCATATATGAAGGTTTCCGTTGGGGTGGTTTCTCCTAAGACTAAGCCAATCACCAGCGCCAGCCAGTTGAAAGGTAAGAACGTGATTGTGACTAAAGGAACCACAGCGGAAACTTACTTCACAACTAAGCAACCAAATACAAAGTTGTTGAAATTTGATTCCAAGACCCAACAATTTAATGCATTGAAGAACGGCAGGGGGGTTGCCTTAGCCGATGACAACTCATATCTGTACGCATGGTCGAAAGATAATCCTAAGTACACGGTTGGAATCAAGAGTATTGGACCTAAATCTTATATTTCACCAGCGGTCAAGAAGGGTAACAAATCCTTGCTCAATTGGACCAACAAAGAAATTAACAAATTAACGAAACAAGGATTTTTTGTTAAGGATTACAACCAACAATTGAAGCCATACTTCGGTAAAGAAGTTAAACCATCTGACATTGTCCTGCCAACTAAGTAGTTGAAAGTGGGCTGGCAATGGCGGTTAGAAACCATCATTTAAGTGAAACAAGCAGTGCATCTGGTTTTTGGATGCACTGCTTGTTTTGCTTAAATCTCTGGAATTAGGCGTTTGTCGCAAGTTTTATCAAAATAAAAATGGTTAACAAGAAAATTTGCCGATTAATCTAAGATTGCATCAGACATTACTAGCACTGTGGATCAATGCTCCCCTTGAGTACAACAAGTGAGTTGAGCTCACCATTTTTAATGGCAGCAGACAATTTCTTGGCCATTGCGTCCCGTGATAGGATAGAATTTAGTTAGAATGACGTTTGGAATAAAATGGGGGTGTTATAGTTGAACTGGCAAGAAATGAATGATTTGGTTGCTAACTATTATGGCTTGAAATTTGTTTCAGCCGCTGAATCATCTCCACATATTAAAGTTCTTATCCACCCAACTTCAAAGCGTCCCTTTGTGATTGCCAGTCAGGATGATCCGGCCAATATAGATGTCTATTGTGGCAACCTAAGGGTTATCGTGCAACACCTGCCTCACTTTTCAGCGCCTAAATTCACAAAGAACCAGAGATGGGTCGGGGTTTCTCTAAAGGCGATTAATGAACTAATGCTCCAAAAAGTGTTGAATTATTCGCTTAAACATTTCCCGCCAAATCCAAACCTGCCATCCCAAGAACAGTCAATTTACCTGCCTCCTGATGACAAGGTCAACCCCCAGTATCGTGCCCAGCAAATCCAGTTACCAGTTGGCGCCGCTAAACAGACTCGAGAGCAGAAAAACAGTCATGTACCGGATGTACCGGCACCAATTCAGAAGATGATTCAGTCATATGATTATAGCGTCCCATCATTTCAAATTGTTGGTTATAATTTTTACCAGCAAGGTCGGATGATGGCTGATTACGAGGACCATTACAACGCAACCTATGAATTGAAACGTTACTTTCCTGTCTACCATGACCTGACAATTCACCAACTACGAACGTATTTTACGTGGCGGACGCAACTTCGCCAAGGCAACTTCACCGTTAGTAGCACCTCATACGCTTATCTCTACATTTATGAGCTCTTAAACAATATTGGGGTGGCTTCACCCACGGAAGGTTACATGAAGCTCATGGCTTTTCGTGATCAGTGTGCTCCCAGTTATCATAGCCGAATGCGTGATTTGCTCGATCGGTGGTTATGCGATTATGTGCTATATTATGGACTGGATCAGCAAAAGGCCCAGACTGTCTTTGCAAAAACAATTGCGACTGATAAGGATTACCATATCTTACTGCATCCAGCTGATTTTTCGCCAGAGCAACTCCTGACGGTTTTTAAGACTCATTCGACATATCTTAAGGCGTGTCTATTGCTGAAAAAATCACCGAAACAATTTGCTGAATTGTTAAAAATCGTTTGGCAGCAAATTCTCGCTCTCAAACAGACCAACCAGTTTGACTACTTTGCCGAGATAATTGCGAGTCGAGTGCCAACATCCCATACGTATTTCACAAGTGCCGTGTTTTACTTTAGAAAAGCCCCGCGGCTCAAAGTGTATCAGGTTGATTCCGAGCATATTTATAAGTTGGAACCACAAACGTGCAGTTCCATGCTTTACTATCCAATCAAGCGTCAGGAAAAAGAGCTCAATACCCTGCTTCATGAGGTGGATCGCTTAGTACGGAAGGCATTTCACTTGGGACACCCACTTAAGCCCCGGCAACTGAGTTCGCTCTTGCAACGGGCAATCATGGATGGAATTAAAGCTTATCAACGAATTCAAGAAGAGAACCGACGTCCTATAGTAGACATCAATCTGGCTAATCTTGACCAAATTCGAAGAGATGCATCCCAAACTCGTGAAAGCTTGCTAACCGAAGATGAGAAGGAACCAGGGTCAGCGCCATCTCAAAAGGAACCAATTTCACAGGATCAAGTAGATAAGTCAGCTGGTTCTGATCAGTCATTGTTAAACGCTGATGAAACAACGCTGGTAATTGCGTTGTTAAAAGGTCAACCTTGGCAGCAGTACCTACACGATCATCATTTGATGATTTCGATTTTAGTCGATCAAATTAATGAAAAGCTTTTAGATGAGATTGGCGATACAGTTATTGAATTTAATGCTGATAATCAGCCGGTCATCGTCGAAGATTATCGGCAGGATTTGGAACAATTATTTTTATCGTAAAGGAGTGGATGGATCGTGGCAGATATTAAAAAGAGACGGGTCCCAAAGCGGATTGCTCAAACAGTCTTAAATTCCCTCAAAGGTGGCGTGGTCCCGAGAATCGGGTTACCATACGTGACGGTCGGCCGCAAAGCAGAAATTGAAGCCCTGCTCCACGATGTTGATGTCGTTTCTGAAGGCGGCGCTTCCTTTCATTTTATTGTCGGCCGCTATGGCTCAGGTAAAAGTTTTCTGCTACAAACCATGCGCAACTACGTCATGGATAAGAACTTTGTTGTCGTTGATGGTGATTTATCACCAGAACGGCGCCTGCAGGGGACAAAGGGACAAGGGCTAGCGTTGTATCGGGAATTAATTCAAAATTTGGCAACCAAGACCCGGCCAGAGGGAGGCGCCCTCACTCTGGTCTTAGACCGCTGGATTAGTTCAGTCCAAAGTAACGTTACCAGCGAAAGCGGACTGGCAGTTGACGACCCACAGTTTGCCGCGGCGGTAGACAAGAAAATTTATTCGATTATTTCGTCTTTGAGTGAACTGGTTCACGGTTTTGACTTTGCCAAGCTATTAAACATGTACTATCACGCTTATCTTGAAGGCGATGACGAGACGAAGGCAAAGGTCATTAAGTGGTTCCGAGGTGAATACACTCACAAGACTGAAGCTAAACAGGAATTGGGTGTGAGTGTCATTATTTCAGATGATGACTGGTACGAATATTTAAAATTATTTGCATCGTTTTTCAGACAGGCTGGGTATGCCGGCTTGATCATCATGATTGACGAATTGGTCAATATTTATAAGATTCCCAATAGCATTAGCCGTCAATATAATTACGAAAAGATTTTGACAATGTACAATGATACGCTGCAAGGTAAAGCTAAGTATTTAGGAATCCTCATGGGCGGAACCCCGCAAGCAGTTGAGGATCATCGCCGGGGTGTCTATAGTTATGAAGCGCTCCATTCCCGGTTAACCGAAGGCAAATTTGCAACTGCTGGTGCTCGTGATATGTACGCACCGGTGATCAAGTTAAAACCGTTAACGGCTGAAGAAATGCTCGTGCTCGTTGAAAAACTGGCAAATATGCATGCGGGATTGTATGGCTATCAGCGCACCATTACCGAGGCGGATTTGGCTAAATTCATCAAGATTGAATATGCCAGAATTGGGGCCGATACCAATATCACCCCCAGGGAAGTCATCCGGGACTTTATTGAACTCTTAGACATTGTTTGGCAGAATCCCGATACCACGGTGGAAAAGTTGCTGTCATCAAGTGATTTTGATTATCACAAATCTGACGCGGTTTCTGATAAAAAGGATAAGGACTACACCGAATTCACTATTTAATTAAGGAGGACCCCTATGGACGTCTTTTCAAGATATGCGCCTTTCATTCAGGATTATATCTACAATCATGGTTGGCAGAATTTGCGGGCCATCCAGGTGGCTGCGGCAGAGGAATTGTTCAACACCGATCATAATGTCCTCCTGTCTTCTGCCACTGCTTCAGGGAAAACCGAGGCCGCTTTTTTTCCGATTCTAACCGACTTGCAGGAGCACCCCGCAAACTCAATTCAATGTTTATACATTGCGCCGCTTAAAGCCCTGATTAATGACCAGTACGATCGACTAACGGATCTTTGTCAGGATACTGGTATCAATGTTTGGCGCTGGCATGGGGACGTTTCCCAATCCAGTAAACGGCGGCTATTAAAGCATCCGTCAGGAATCTTACAGATTACCCCAGAATCACTGGAATCTTTCATGATTAACAAACACATGGATATTCCCCACCTTTTTCACGGCTTACGATATATTGTCATTGACGAGCTCCATTCATTTTTACGGAGTGATCGGGGTGGGCAAACGTTCTGTTTGATTGAACGGCTTTCAAAGCTGGCCGATGTTCACCCCCGGCGAATTGGGTTGTCGGCCACGATCGGCAACATTTCTGCGGCCAGCAAATTTTTGGGTGCGGGCAGTGATTACCAGACAGTAGCGCCAAAGGTCAACAGCACCGGCCAAATCTGGCGGCTATCAATGGAACATTTTTATAAAACTGATCCCCAAGCCTCGGCTGACAATTTTGATCCGGCTGAGTTGGTTGGCCCTAAAACCGATCAGGCTCCTGAGTTAGCTGATCCAGGAATTGGATATATTTTTGAACACACCCGGGGCAAAAAATGTCTGGTATTCACTAATAGCCGTGAGGAATGTGAAGCTGTCTGCCAGGAATTGCGCTCATACGCGGAATATAACCATGAACCCGATCGATTTCTGATTCATCACGGTAACCTATCACCAGCTCTTCGGCAAACGGCAGAAGATGCCATGAAGGATGAAGACGCGAACATGACAACCTGTGCCACGGCAACCCTTGAGTTAGGCATTGATATTGGCAAATTGGAAAGTGCTTTTCAGCTTGATGCGCCCTTCACCGTTTCGGGATTCTTGCAACGGATGGGCCGAACCGGTAGGCGGGGAAATCCGCCGGAAATGCATTTTGTGATGCGCGAGGAACACCCAGAGTCACGAGCCATGCTGCCGGACTTGATTTCCTGGCCATTACTTCAAGGAATCGCGCTGGTCCAGCTATATCTCGAAGAAAAATGGGTTGAACCACCACATACCAACCGGTTACCATATAGTTTGCTGTATCATCAAACCATGAGTACCCTTGCCTCAAGCGGCGAAATGACTCCAGCAGAATTAGCCTCACGGGTGTTGCAGTTGGCTTATTTTCATAATGTGAGTCAAGCTGATTACCGGACCCTGCTGCAGCATCTTCTCAAGACAAACCAAATCGAGCGCACCCCAGCTGGTGGCCTGATTGTCGGGATGGCCGGTGAACGAGTCGTTAATAACTATAAGTTCTATGCCGTTTTCCAAGATAATGAAGAATATAGCGTGCACTCCAAATCAGAAGAATTGGGGACAATCGTGATGCCACCTCCAGTTGGTGACAAAATTGCCATTGCTGGTCGAGTCTGGGTCGTTGAAGATGTGGACCGGCAAAGGCATCAGGTGTATTGTCATGAAGTTAAGGGGCGGATTCCCGCTTATTTCGGGGATGTTGCCGGCGACATTCATCCTAAGATTCTCCAGCGAATGAGAAAAGTCCTCAATGAGACCCAAATATACAGCTACCTGCGAGGCAACGCTCGGGCGCGCTTAACCCAAATGCGAGACACGGCTAATATTGCCGGACTACCTGACAACCAGCTAATTAATCTTGGCGGTAAGATGTGGGCATTTTTCCCGTGGACGGGCAGTTATCAATTCTTAGCCCTGGAACGACTCTTGCGAATCAAGTGTACTGATCGGCTCAACCTCCGCGGATTTAATTCATCACGACCCTATTTTATGGAGTTTGCGATGGACTGTGATGAGGCTGAATTCTTCCAAATTATTCAGGAAGAAGCTGATAAGGACTTTCCGTCACTTGACTTGCTATTTCTGAATGAAGTGCCAACCTTTGACAAGTATGATGAATACCTGCCAGATGAACTGGTTCGGAAGGAATTTGCGGACAGCATCTTAGATATTGTTGGAATGAAAAAGTTAGTGATGCAGATGGCTGCGGATTATCAGCGGGCGCATGGTCAAAAATAAAAATCTTTAAACGATAGTGATTTCTCCTGGTTAATCAGGTGAAATTGTGGGATCAGCTGTTTGTCGCAGCTGTAAGCCAAATATCCTGATGATCATTGATTGGACATTAGCGGATGGCTCAACTACTTATTTCCGATTTTTGAAACCTGAATCATGCGATTCCAGGTTTCAAAATGTTGACGAAATGAAGTCTGACGGAACAGATTTCCAGTATTACGATTCATTCCCAATTAATTAACAAGTTGATAGCCGAATTAGCAAAATGAAGTAAAGGAAATCAAAAGAAATTAAAGCTTTCCATAAGCGAAGAATAAAAGCGTCAAATTTCTTGTGATTTCCGGCCTATCGGTCATAATAAAACCGATCAATTGTTACCGAAATGTGACAATGACATTCAACTGTAATTATTTAGTTATAAGGGGGTGATGAAATGAAAAAAAGGGGGTATTTATACATACTGTTAGCGGTGGTCGTCGTTGGAATGGCGGGAGGCTTCACCTACTGGCGTTACCAAAACCACCAAGTGCAACGGAGTGAAAAGAAATTGAACTCTAAGCCAAGCAAGACTAAAGAAAGCCAAAAGGTTACCAGCAGGGTTGCGTCAGCTAAACAATCAGAGGCCAAGCAGACTCGACAGACGATCCAGTCACAGCGATTAACGAACTATCTGCGACGAGATTACTTTGTAGGCTCGGCTTTACTGGTTCGAGATGGTCAGGTCATTTACCGAAAAGGATTTGGCTATGCAGATTATGAAACGCGAAAACCTAATCGAGCCAATTCTCAATTCCAAATCTTGTCAATTCAAAAATCGCTTACCGCAGTTTGTGTGATGAAGTTGATTGCGGCCAAGCAGCTTTCCCTGAACACGAAGCTGGCAAAATTTTATCCCACAATTCCAAATGCCAACAGGATCACGATCAGAAGCATGCTCAACATGAATTCAGGGTTATCCATGATTAGCGATGGGTCAACGGCATTGCTTAGCGAAAAGAATGTTCTTAAATACGCGGTTAACCACGTTTCAAGCAAAGCACAGTCGTTAGGGCAGTGGAGTTATCAACCGGTTAACTTTGTGTTATTAGCCGGAATTGTTTCCAAGCTGACCCATCAAACGTATCGGCATAGCTTCTACCAGACGTTTGTCTATCCACTTAACTTGCGGGGAACCGGATTTGTTCAAAAATGGCCAACCAGCCGATATAAGACGTTAGGCTACCGCTACCAAAAGGACTCACAGATTGCCCAAACTTATGAGGAACGCTATATCGAACCCCGAGCTGCGATGCAAAATGAGCTGGGAACCGGGCAAGTCTATATGAGTCCAATTGATTTGTTCAAAACTGAGCGCGATATTTTGAAAGGAAGACTGATCTCCAAGCAAGCCGTCAATGTCTTGCATGCGCCGGGAAGCGCTTCGACATACGGCGGCGGTGTCTACAACCAATCAAATGGGATCCGTTCCCACGGAGTTGGTTATGGCTATGAAGCTTCGATCTTGATTACGAGAAATGGTAACACTGGGGTGGTCTTGATGACCAACAATTATCGGCCGGCTCGACCTGTCCAAGATCCGGCGGTTCATTTATTTAACGATTTAGTCGATGGCAAAATAGCCTAGCGATAAAGGGGGATGATTACGTGGCATTTAAAAAGTGGCTGGAAAAGCCCGTGGTGAAATTCTTGTTAAATACCCTGATCTACTTTGCAATTATGCTGGTTCTGTTTTATTTATACGATTACAGCGGAATCAACCAGGCTAAATTTATTTACAACGATTTCTGAGAGGATGACAACTGATGACTGAAAGTTTAATTGACAAGATTGATTCATATGCCAAGGATAATGGGGGCAAAGTTGCTTATCACTATAATGGTCAGGAAAATACCTACAAGCAACTAAAAGATTATTCAGATGCGCTCGCCGAACACATTGATGCAATGGGCTTACCGATCAATCAGCCAATCATTGTATTTGGTGGGAAGTCATTTGAGATGATCGCGGCATTCATTGGGGTGATCAAATCGGGACATTCTTACATTCCGGTTGATGTTAATTCTCCAAAACAACGTCTGATAATGATTAATTCGATTGCCAAGCCGGTTGCAGTGATTGCCGTTTCCGACTTACCAACTAAGATGACGGGAGTTCCCGTCATTTCCAAATCTGAGTTGGAACAGATCTTCTTAGAACGGGTCACTTATAAGATGACGCACAAAATTCATGATGATCAGATCTTCTATATCATCTTCACGTCGGGAACGACCGGGGTACCCAAGGGGGTGCAGATTAGTTACAACAATTTGCAAAGCTTTGTGGATTGGATGGTCGGGGATGAATTCAAGTTACCAGCCAATTTACAAATGCTTCAGCAGCCCGCATATTCATTTGATTTGTCAGTGATGAGCCTCTATCCAACCCTTTATCAAGGGGGTACGCTCCACGTTCTTTCTAAAAAGACAACGGATAATTTTATTGTTTTATTCACGGCATTGCGAAGTTTGCCAATGAATGTCTGGGTTTCCACCCCCTCATTTGTGGACATTTGTTTGTTAGAGTCAACCTTTGATCAGGCGCACTACCCGCAATTGACCCACTTCTTATTTTGTGGTGAAGAATTAACGCACCAGACGGCAGTGTCACTCAAAAAGCGGTTCCCGGCAGCCCATATTTTCAACACATATGGGCCAACCGAATCAACGGTGGCGATTACCCAAATTGAAATGACGCAAGCAGTTCTGGACCACTACGATCGTTTGCCAATTGGGTATATGAAGCCTGAAATGCATGCCAAAGTGGTTGACGACAATGGTAAAACGGCTGTCAATGGGGCTAAGGGCGAGTTGGTTGTATATGGGACCAGCGTTTCTCGGGGTTATATTAACAATCCAGAAAAAAATGCCCAGGCGTTCTATAAAATTAGTGGTCAGAATGCTTATCGGACTGGTGACATTACCAGCATGGATGCCAATGGGCTGTTAAAATACTTTGGTCGAAAGGATTTCCAAATCAAGTTAAATGGTTTCCGAATCGAATTAGAGGATGTTTCTGGCATCATCAGTAAGGAAGAACATATCAAACAAGCCGTCGTCGTACCAAAGTATAATTCCCAGCATACGGTTTCGATGCTGATTGCTTATATTGTTCCCGAAGCCAATGACTTTAAGACAGATTTAGAATTAACGGCGGCGATCAAAAAGAATTTAAGCAAAATGATGATGAAATACATGATTCCGCAGAAATTGGTTTATCGCAAAAATTTGCCGCTCAGTACAAATGGGAAGATTGACATTAAAGCGGTCATTAATGAGGTCAACTCCCAATGAGATGGTACATTCCGTATGGCAATCCAACTTACTTTATTTGGTTAGCGCTTGCCATTATTCCGCTCATGATTGGCTTACTCTATGGACGTCGATTTCGAGGGTATCAAACGGTTATTTCCCTCTTCTTCCTAATATTGACGTTCGGTGGGCCAAATTGGCGGACAGGGATTGCCTTGGTTGGGTACTTGGCTTATCAGGTCATTTTGGTAGCGGCTTATTCAAAGTATCGGCAAAGAAAGGCGTCCCCTAATAAAGGCTGGCCGTTTGTCATGGCGGTCATCTTGGCCATCATTCCACTGGTGATTGTCAAGGTAACGCCGGCAATTGAAAGTGGTCGTCAATCGATCATTGGATTTCTGGGGATTTCCTACATTACTTTCAAAGTTGTCCAAACCATCATGGAGACGCGTGATGGGATCATTAAGGCCTTTCACCCGGTCTTATTTGGTCAATTCTTGTTATTCTTTCCAACGATTTCCTCTGGCCCAATTGACCGCTATCGCCGCTTTCTTGCCGACTATGACAATGTCCCTAAGCGAGCCGACTACTTGAACCTGATTCAAACCGGGGTTCGCTATGTTTTCACTGGGTTTGTGTATAAATTCATCCTAGCCTATATTTTTGGAACCGTTTTAATGCCGGGAATTGAGCAGCGGGCAATCTTGGCTCACGGCTTTTCATGGAACATCGTTGCTTATATGTATGTGTATAGCTTGGATCTCTTCTTTGACTTTGCTGGTTACAGTTTGTTTGCTGTTGGAATTAGCTACTTAATGGGCATTAAGGCCCCGATGAACTTTAATCAACCGTTCAAGTCAAAGAACATCAAGGATTTTTGGAACCGTTGGCATATGACCCTGTCGTTTTGGTTCCGGGATTACATTTTCATGCGGTTGGTGTTCTTCTTCATGAAGCACAAGGTGTTTAAGAGTCGGGTGACAACCGCTAATGTGTGTTACGTAATCAACATGTTAATCATGGGCTTTTGGCACGGTGAGACGTGGTTCTATATCACTTATGGCCTGTTCCATGGCTGCGCGTTGGTTATCAATGATACCTGGCTGCGGTACAAGAAAAAGCACCAAGATGTTATTCCGCATAACAAATTCACGGAGTTGTTCGCAATCTTCTTAACGTTTAATGTTGTTTGCTTCAGCTTTTTGATTTTCTCCGGATTTTTGAATACGTTGTTTTTTGGACCAAGTAACTTTTAGATATGGGAGTGGATAATCATGGATGATGTTAAAGATAAAGTAATTGCAATTTTAAATGATTTAACGGGTGAAGATTTTTCTGATAATCTTGATGAAAATCTTTATGACAGCGCGTTGCTCGACTCAATGGGGACGGTTCAATTATTGCTGGAGCTTCAAGACGAACTGGGGATTAGCGCCCCGGTTTCAGAATTTGACCGCAACGAATGGGACACCCCAGCAAAAATCATTGCGAAAGTTGAAGAAATGAAACAATGAGCCTTAAAAAACGGCTTTTGATGATCTTTGGGCCCATTTTTGCCGCGGCGGCATTAATGCTTGTCGTATTTCTGTCCCCACTTTGGAGCGGTCTCAACAATGTCAATCCAACAGTCCAAAGAAATGCGGCTTCGTCATTATCACCGCTGGTATTGAAGGGGCAATTAATTAAACAGCGCGCTTTAGAGAACCATTACGTGCCATTTTTTGGGTCGTCAGAGTGGTCACGGTTCGATCCGTTTCATCCATCTGTATTGGCAGATAAGTATCAAAGATCCTACCGCCCATTTCTTATCGGCGCCCGGGGCAGCCAATCACTGACTAATTTCTTTGTGATGCAATCGATTAATCACCAGCTAAAGGGAAAAAAGGCGGTCTTCTTTATTTCTCCCCAGTGGTTTACCCCAATGGGCGAAGACCCCAACGCCTTTTCGTTCTATTATTCCCCCCTTCAGACAACCACTTGGATTGAGGCTGAAACGGGGACCAAGATGGATCGGTATGCGGCTTATCGATTATTGCAGATGCCTTCGGGTAATTCTGACAAAATTATTTCCGCAACTTTGGCTCGAATTGCGGCAGGTTTAAAGCCCACAAGTTTTCAGTCTTTCTATGTCGGCGTTCGGCATCGAATCCTGTTGAATGAAGATCAGATTTATTCCCGGTACCGGATTCCGTTTAACAATGCCCAAACGATCGACAAAAATATGAAGCAGCTGCCAAGCCATTATAATTACCAACAGTTTAATCAGTTGGCTGGGAAAATTGGCAAGCAGCAGACCACCTCAAATAATTTTGGCATCAGTAACCATTTCTGGAATCGGCGCCTCAAGCGGCATGTTAAGCAGCTGAAAGATTTTCAAGCAGGTCAAAGCTATGTCAAATCACCAGAGTACGGCGATTTTGAACTGGTTTTAAGTCAATTTGCTAAGGATCATACCAATGTTCTGTTTATTATTCCGCCGGTTAATAGGAAATGGCAGCAATACACCGGTTTGTCGCAGACCATGCTCAAACAGTTTGATCAAAAAATTAGGTATCAATTACAATCACAGGGATTCAACCATATCGCTGATCTTTCAAATGATGGCGATGTGCCTTACTTTATGACCGATACCATTCATCCTGGCTGGCGGGGCTGGTTGAAGATTGATCAAGCAGTTGACCCATTCTTAACCAAGAAGGTGAGTCAGCCACATTATCACATTGATAATCGGTTTTACGCAAAAAAATGGCAACAGTATCAAGATTAAATCATTAGAAATAGGAATCGACGGTGACAAAAGTTGAGAACCAAGACTAAGTACGTGATGCTTTTTTTAGCTGGACTGCTACTGGCTGGCAGCTTTATGACTGACAAAGTAAAGGCTAGTTATAATCCAATTTTAAGCAGCAGCAGCAAACGATACGACGCTCAAATTGTGAATCAGGCAACGACGGCTAAGGGCTATCCTCTGTATGATTACGGTCCATACAACACGAGCTCCAATACGCGAACGGCCGATGATAATGGGAGTAAGTATAATAATGACTATGTCCGGGTGATGCAGACCAAAACAACCAAAACTGGTTCATATGCTCAGCTTCGTTATTGCAATAAGATGATTGGCTGGATGAATGTTCATGGCATCAAGCCGGCTAGTCTGACACAAATTGCGACTGATACGATGAAACAGTATGATGCCATCGGAACCGTGCTACTTGCCCCTTCTGGCAGCAATAAAATGGTCACCGTCAGCAATGGGTTTGCCGATATGGCTCATAACACGGCTAACAGCGGGGATGGTTCAGTCATCTATCCGCTGGCCTCATTGCAAAAAGCCATGACGGGTGCAATTATCCAGCAACTGATTAGTTCCTCAAAACTGTCACCGACAACAACCCTGGATAAGTATTATCCAAAAGTTCCATATAGTCAGAACATTACGATCAAGCAGATGCTGTCAATGACTTCCGGACTGACGAACACGGATATGACGCCAACCAATCAGATGACTGAAAATCAAGCATACAACAGCGTCGTTGGTCGATTGAAGTCAACTAACAATCATCAATTTAATTACAGCGATGCGAACTATATCCTGCTGGCGGGAATTATTGCCAAAGTGACGGGGAAAAGTTATGCCAGCAATTTGCAGACCCGGATTCTAACTAAGCTGGGGATGAAAAATACCGTCATTGTTGACGATGATCAGCCGAATACCAAGGCGTTGATTTCCGTGGGCTACACCGATAATGGCAAGACAAATTATGCCAATGTTCATGCGGTATCGTTACCACGGCTCTCAGCAATTCCTGGCGCGGGGAACTTACTGAGCACGCCAAGCGACTTTTATAAGTTTGTGTTAGGCCTCCAAGATGGGGATGTATTAACCGCTAAGCAGTATCAGCAGTTGGTTAGTTATGGCTCGGTATACTCTGGCGGGTTATACGTCACTCGCAGCGGCATTAAGTATAATAATGGCTCGTTTGGTGGCACGAGTTTCCATACTGGTTATTACGCGTCCACTGGCAACTATCATTTAGCCATTGCGTTTACGAACCAGGGACCCCTTGCTAACAATACGAGCTTCAAAGATTTTACTCAAAAGCTGTATGATGTTGCAACGTACTATTAGAGGATAATTAAAATAAGGTCAGTATTGACGAGCTCTTTTTAAAGTTAACAGGAATGATTAACAAACAATCTAAGATTAGATCCAGTTAGAAACTGATTAATTTCAGCTTCTAGCTGGACCTTTTTCGTCACACTGGAGGATGGGACATTCGTCAGCCAAGTGTTTATCAATGCTTTCCCCGCTTATATTGATAAAACTTGTGCCAAACGGTTGAGACTGGGACATAGGCGCTTTGATCCTATAGTTTAACGAAAAGAACCAATTATTCCAAATTTGGAATAATTGGTTCTTTTCGTTAAATGGCAGGGATCAGCCGTTTGGCGCAGCTTTTATCCGAGTAACTAGGGTGATCTAAGTGAATGATCATCGATTAAAATTAATAGATGTCCCGACGTTAAATCGCCTTTCGTCCCAATCTCAAGATCAGTTTTTTGATTCAGTTGTGTTCATTTCTCGGCGCAAGGCTTCAATCGGAATTTGTCCGGGGGCTGAGGCTTGGCCAACTGTGGCAAATGATAGGACCGAACCAGTTTGGCGGCCGGATATTCGGGTAATCTTGCCCAACTCACCCATTGACATGGTAATGATTGGGATCTTAAGGCGTTCTGAAGCCGTTCGGGTTGCTTTTAATAACGTTGTAACATCTTCAGGCTTTTGCGGCATCACAGCAATTTTACCGATATCTGCGTGCTGGTCCTGCATTTGCGTGAGTCGGTCAACCAGTTCTGCTTCCGTGGGAGTGGCGGTAAAATCATGATTGCTTAAAATCACCGCGATATGGTGGTCGTGGGCGGACTGAATGAGGGCAGCCACGCGATTGGAATCGCGATTCAATTCAATATCCAACATGTCGGTCAACTGATTTTGAATCAGCCAATCATATAATTGAAAGTAGGCCTCATCACTAATAGGCTGGTTGCCGCCTTCATGAGTTGTCCGAAAAGTTGTCAGTAAGAGGATTTTTCCTAATAGCTTTCTGAGTTTAAGGGCAGTTGTTTTAGTGAGAGAATGATCAATCAGTGCCGGCTTAAAAAAGTCGAGCCGCCATTCAACGACATCGGGCTTAGCAGTCTTAATAGTTTGGGCTGCGGTTAATACCGCTTGGGCCGTGGTTGCTGTAATTGGAACGGCCAATTTAGTTGTCCCGGTTTGAAAAATTGTTTGTTTAACGGTTACTTTTCCGCTCATGATCTCCGTGTTCCTTCCGTGACAAATAATTGCGTTTATTTTACCAATTAGTCGGGTGTCGTTCAATGGGCCTGACAAAATTTAGCAAGTTTGCCTTTTAATCAAACACCACGGTAATCTCCTCGACCAAAGTATTGAAGTCCAGAGAGAAGTGGTCGTTGAATCAAGTTTGGCAAAAGAACAAATGTGTATCCCCGCTTTTTAAGGGTTTTAATGATTTGGGGAACGGCTGCAACCGAAGTTGGGTGAATATCGTGCATTAAGATGATCGAACCGTTGTGGGTGGTCGCCAGAACGTGGCTGACGGTCTTCGGGGTATTCAGGTAAGCCCAGTCCCGTGAGTCGACGGACCACTGAATAATTGGCCGGTCAAATAAATTGCCGACTCGGGAGTTGATTGCCCCATATGGCGGGCGAACGTATTGGGGTAGCGTACCAGTTGCTTTATAAATTGCTGCATCGGTTAAGGCAATCTGATGGAGAGCACTGGTACTACTCAGATTAGTCAATTGGGGATGATTCCAAGAGTGGTTGCCAAGTTGGTCACCATATTTGAGAACCAGCCGACTGGTGCTGGGGTACTTCATCACACTACTCCCGACTTCAAAGAAGGTTGCATGAACGTTATAGTGCTTCAAAATCTTCAGCAGTTTTGGCGTCAATGTTGGATCCGGGCCGTCATCAAAGGTCAATGAAACGACCTTTTTAGGGGTTTTAGGCTTCACATAATCATATTGTTTAGGCATGTAACGGTTCAAAATAATCCCAGTAAGCTTATTCAACGGGATGGCCACGCGGCTGACGTTGTAGGCATTTTTGACCAAATGAATGGTTAAATGTGTCTGGCTTAACGTAAAGTTGTGAGCGGTGAGTCGCTTAGGCAATGGGAGATAAACCAATTGTTGAACCTGTTTGCCCGTCAATTTGTGATCTTCCGCTAGCTGAGAACGCGTGAGCTGACGAATTGTGCCCATTCGATGAAGATTATTGTTGGTGATATCACCAAAAGTTAATGGTTTGCTGGATGCTGCAGAAACGGATTGAACTGATTGTGAATTAAATGCAAATACTGAAGCTGCGGCAATTCCAAGCGTGATGAGTAACTGTTTTTTAAACAAAGTGATCACTCCCTCAAGTGTGTCGATAATGTATCAATCCCTTACAAAACCATTCTGGCATTGACGGAAATGTAAGTCAATTAAACAATTAATTAAAATGAGAAAACAATTAGGGTTGACGAATAATTTCTAATATGTTTTAATGACTATAACTTAAAAGAGAGAGGAATTAATGTGATGACAAAGCTAACTCAGACTGTAAATGCCTATTATTTTGACTATGCCTACTTTAGATAGCGTCCGCTTAGATGCGGACGCAGCATGCGCGTTCGCGTCAAGTGGTGCAAAGTCAAAAGCTTTGTTGTGGCCCGCTAGACGCATCAGTCTAGCTGGGTAAGTTACCATTCTTCTACGAGTTTAGTAAACCAGCTGGATAATTATCTAGCTGGTTTTTCTTTTTCTCAAGAAAATATGAGGTGAGCATATGGAAAATCGTGTGAATGGATCAACAATAGATGCACCTAAAGAAATTAAATGTGCCAGAGAACAAATCAATCAGTTGGATGATTCGATTGTGAGGTTATTGACTCAACGGTTTCAGACGGCTGCATTAATTGGTCAAATTAAGAAACAAGATGACCTCCAAGTTTTGGATCGCAATCGGGAAACTGAAGTTCTTAACCGAGTGAAAACTGTTAGTCCGGATTCCCAAACCACCGACTATGTTGCGGCTGTTTACGAAGCAATTTTAAAAAATTCCAGAGATTACCAGCATCGCTTGATTGAAGGCAACTAAACTGAAAATATAAAGGAGCACAATTTATGAACTATTTAACTGCAGGAGAATCTCACGGGCCGCAATTAACTGGAATTCTTGAAGGCATTCCAGCTGGGCTCCAGCTTAATATTGACGAAATTAATGCCCAACTCAAAAAGCGCCAGGGTGGTTATGGCCGGGGTAACCGCCAGCAAATCGAACACGATCAGGTAACGGTGGTTGGCGGTGTTCGCCATGGCATCACACTGGGATCCCCCATCGCGCTGGTTGTGAACAATCGCGACCATGCACATTGGAATGAAATTATGGACCCAGTGAGCCCTGAAACTGCTGAAAACACTTTACGAAAAGTTGAACGCCCACGACCGGGACATGCAGATTTGGTGGGTGGGATGAAATATCGTCACCGTGACCTCAGAAATGTGCTGGAACGCTCATCGGCACGAGAGACGGCAATTCGAGTAGCGATCGGGGCCATTTGCAAGCAGCTTTTGGAGCAATTGGGGATTAAGATTGCCGGCTATGTCGAACAGATTGGACCAGTTGCGACGGATGACAACCCAGAACTCGATGTGGCCAAAATTGAAGCGGAGGTTGAGCAAAACGATCTGCGGATTATTGATCAATCAAAAGTGGATCAAATTCATGATCTGATTGACCAAACAAAAAAAGTCGGTGATACGCTTGGTGGTATCATCAGAGTAGTTGCCACCGATGTGCCAGCTGGCTTAGGCAGTTATGTAAGTTGGGATACCAAATTAGATGCCAAACTTGCCGCAGCTGTGATGGGCGTGAATGCCATGAAGGGTGTCGAAATCGGTGATGGTTTCAAGGCTGCCACTCATATGGGAAGCCAAGTTATGGATGAAATTGACTGGGATAAGCAGGATGGCTTTTTCCGGAATTCCGATCACCTCGGTGGCTTTGAAGGCGGGATGACTAATGGGATGCCAATTATTGTTAAGGCCGCAATGAAGCCAATTCCAACGCTATATAAGCCCCTTCAAAGTGTTGACGTTGAAACCAAGGAAGTTAAGAAGGCCAGCGTTGAACGTTCTGACACGACGGCCATTGTGCCGGCATCAATTGTCATTGAAAGTGTCGTGGCAATTGAACTGGCCAAAGCAATTACCGATAAATTTGATGGTGACAATCTTCAACGGCTGCAGGAGCAATTAGCCACATACAAAGCAGAAATAGAAAACTTCTAGGAGGGCGACGATGAAACAACTACAAGCAAAACCAAGCAACGGCCTTCGAGGAGAGTTGACGGTTCCCGGGGACAAAAGTATTTCTCATCGGGGGATCATGTTCGGTGCTATCAGTGAAGGGCAAACAACTTTGCACCATTTCTTAACCGCGCAGGATTGCTTGTCGACCCTGAAAGCATTTCAACAACTTGGGGTGCCGATTAAGCGGGATGGCCAAACGGTTGTGATCGATGGGGTCGGCCTGCATGGCTTAAAACAACCCAGTCACCCGCTTGATATGGGGAATTCTGGGACAACCACCCGACTAATCATGGGCTTGTTGGCTGGTCAAAAATTCGATGCCACCTTAGTTGGGGATGCATCGCTCTCTAAACGGCCGATGAAGCGGGTAAGTGAACCCCTAGCAGAAATGGGTGCGGTGATTGAAACAACCGACGGCCATTTACCGGTCATGATCCATGGTGAACAACTCCATGCGGGCGATTATCACTTGAAAGTTGCCAGCGCTCAAGTAAAGAGTGCACTGATCCTGGCTGCGCTTCAAGCCGATAAAACATCTATCTTTGTTGAGAAGCAGCCAACCAGAAATCACACTGAGATGATGCTTAAAGCATTTGGCGCCAAAATTGATTGTGAGCCGGACAACGTTACGTTAACCGTTCACCCAGAACCCAAGCTGACCGGAATTACCCTGAATGTTCCCGGAGATATGTCTTCAGCCGCATTTTTCGTGGCGGCAGGGAGCTTGGTTCCCAATTCTGAAATCAAACTATTGAACGTGGGGACAAACGAAACGCGAACCGGGTTGATCTCAATTTTGAAGCAGATGGGTGGCAAAATCCATTTCTCAAACGAACAATCTCAAGGTGAATCGACTGCGGACATTACTGTCAATAGTGCCAACTTGACGCCAATTGAAATTGGCGCCAAAGACATTCCTGCCGTTATCGATGAACTACCGTTAGTAGCCTTGCTGGCAGCTAAGGCTGATGGGATCAGTAAAATTACCGGGGCGGGTGAACTTCGGGTAAAAGAAACTGACCGAATTGCCGTCATTGTTGAGGAATTTCAGAAACTTGGAATTGCGATTCAAGAGTTGCCGGATGGCTTTATCATTGATGGCACCAAACCTTGGCATGTCAATAATCCCCACCTAAGCAGCCATGGTGACCATCGAATTGGTATGGTCATGGCGATTGCGGCCCTGTTGGTTGATGAGCCACTCACTTTGGATGGTGCTGATAGTATCAATATTTCCTATCCAGAATTTTTTGATGACTTAGCAACGCTACTTTGATTTGAGAGGTGAGTCCAGATGAAAACGATTGTTGTGAGTGGCTTGGGCCTAATCGGCAGTTCGATTGCCGGAATCATGCGACAAGCCGATCAAACCGTTGAAATTATTGGTTGTGACCCGGATGACGGGACAAGCCAGTTTTTGTTAGCCAAACACATCATTGACCGCCGGTTGTCATTTTCTCAAGCGGCGCCACTGGCAGACTTAATTGTATTAGCAGGGCCGGTTTCCGTTATTGTGAATCAAATTCGAGAGCTGTCGGCGATGTCGCTAAAAGATCACGTCTTAATTACAGATGTTGGTAGTTCAAAAGCTGATATTATGATAGCAGCCAAGCCATTAATCGCTAACCAGATTGCGTTTTTAGGTGGGCACCCAATGGCGGGCTCTCATCAGTCGGGTGGTCAGGCCGGCCGGACAGAGTTGTTTACAGGCGCCATTTACTTTTTGGTTTCCGGTTCGCAAACTAATGCTCAACTCAGCGAATTCAGACGATTGATGGCCCCTGCCAAGGTTCGCTGGCTGGAGATTGGCGCTTCCGAACATGACAAATTAGTCAGTAAAGTCAGCCACGTTCCCCATGTCGTGGCGACAACGCTGGTCAATACAATCGCTGAGAGTTTGGCAAGTCATCCAATTGGACTGGAAGCCGCTGCTGGCGGATTCAAAGATACTACCAGAATTGCGGCGTCCGATCCAACAATGTGGACGGCAATCATGTTGAGCAATCGGGATGCCATCACTGAAGAAATTGACGATTTTAAGGATCAGCTCGCCCAACTGCAAACCGCAATCAGAAACGGTGATGAGCAAACCATTTTTCAGACATTTACGAAGGCTAAGAAGATTAGGGAATCCCTCGATAACTAAGGAGAACGCTTATGAAAGCAATACTGGTAGGCTTTATGGGAAGTGGCAAAACGACCGTTGGCAATTTGCTCGCCAAAAAATTAAAAACACCCTATCATGATTTGGATGATGTGATCGTCGAGATGGCAGGGAAGTCCATTCAACAAATTTTCGAAGAAAGTGGCGAAATGGCATTCCGCCAGCTGGAACATGAAGCCCTCATTCAATCATTAGATCAAGAAGGAATTTTAGGGACAGGGGGTGGAACGCCCATTCAAGATATGAATTTTGAGTTGCTTCAAAACACCAAAGTACCGGTTATCCTGCTGGATGTGCTCCCTGAAACGATTATGGAACGATTGCGGGATGATACCGGTCGCCCTCTTGCTCAAGAACTGGGATTAACTGGTTTGGTCACCCTTAAAAGTGAACGGGATGAGCGTTATGAACAAGTGAGCGACTTTCGAATTGCCACTGATGGCCTGAAGCCAACTGAAGTGGTTGAAGCAATTAGTCGCAAATTATTTGTCAATCAATAAATGGAGGAATCTGCATGATTGATGGTTATACAAAATTATTTGGATTATTGGCTCACCCGGCCGCCCACAGTTTATCGCCGCTGATTCATAATACCAGCTTCAAAGCGACTGGCATTAATGGCGCTTATTTGGCATTTGACGTGACCGGTGAAGGCTTGAAGGCAAGCTTGGACGCAATGCGGGCAATGAAGATTGGTGGCTTTAATTTGTCGATGCCATTAAAAACGGATGTGATTCCACTACTTGATGAGATTACCCCGCGGGCTGAACGGCTTCAAGCGGTCAATACTGTCGTAAATCGGAGTGGAAAATTGATTGGGGATAGCACCGATGGCCAGGGCTTCGTTGATGCTTTAAAGCAACAGGAAATTAATCTCGACGGCAAAACGGTTACGATCTTTGGCGCTGGGGGTGCCGGCCGGGCAATTATCGCTGCCGTTATTGATGCCGGAGCAGCTAAGATTAATGTCTTTAAACGACGGAACGCCACCTTCATGAGCGTTAAGCAGCAATTAGAAAATTGGTCGGACGTCGTCGAAGTGATTGACTATGAAGACGAAACGGCAATGATCCAGGCCGTTGACGGTAGTCAGGTAATTGCCAATTCCACCAATGTTGGGATGGCCAAAGATGGTGAGCTGCCCGTCAGCCAATCAGTCATTGACCACTTTGGTCCGCACCATGTGGTAGTTGACGTGATTTATTTCCCATTAACGACACCGTTTGTGCAAGCTGCTAAAGAACAAGGCAGCCGTACATATAATGGGATCGGGATGTTGGTTCATCAAGCCGCTGGGTCTTTCTTGGAATGGACGGGGCAAAAAATACCTGTTGATGCTGTCATTTCGGCGGTAAATCAAGAAATTGCTGCCCGCCAACGTCCTTGATCTCAATGAAATATTTTGATAATTAGTCTAATAGATTCAAATTGGCCCAATTGATTAATTTCAGGTCAAATCAGCCATTGTCCCAGTTTATGATTTTCTCACTCCCTCAAAAGTTGTAATATAGATAAGGTGAACTTAAAAGAGGGGGGAACGGCATTGTCAAAACGAGATATCATGATCGTTACCTGTGCATTATTGCTGTCAAACGCAATGGGTGGATTGGATAACACGATCATTAATACCGCATTACCAGCAATTATTTCCGACCTTCATGGAATTGAATTAATTGGTTGGATTGTGGCTGTTTTTCTGCTTGGAACAGCAGTAAGCACGCCACTTTGGAGTAAGTTAGGTGAGCACGTTGGTAACAAGCGGAGTTATCAATTAGCTGCTTCACTTTTTGTTTTGGGGTCCTTCTTACAGGGAATGTCGCCCAATATTATTTTCCTCATTGTTGCCCGGACCATTATGGGAATCGGAAACGGTGGGATGATTTCTCTGCCATATATTATTTATGCCCGGATGTATCAGAATCCTCGGAAACGGATGCAGGTACTGGGATTCGTTTCTGCCAGCTACAGCATGGCGACCATTATTGGCCCACTAGTCGGTGGTTACATTGTTGATACCTTTAGTTGGCATTGGGTCTTTTATTTAAACGTCCCAATTGGGCTCATTTCAATTGTGCTGGTTCAAGTTTATTATCGTTTGAGCAAATTACCCAAACCAAACGGCCGGGTGGACTATGTTGGGGCAACCCTCATGACCATCGGCTTGGTCGGTTTACTGGCCGGGATTGAAATGATTGGCGCGGCTGATGGGATGATTGTGTCAGCGATTATCTTGGTGTCATTTGTAATTCTTGGAGCCATGTTCCGAGTTGAATTGCGAGTAGAAGATCCAATTATTCCGAGTCGATTGTTCAAAAATTTACCATTGATGATTGATTTTGTTCTCTTTACGTTGATTTGGGGTGCCTTTATTGGATTCTTGATATATAGTCCAATGTGGGCCCAGGGATTGCTGGGAACTTCCGCCTTAATTGGTGGGTCTACCCAGATTCCAGGATCTGTAACGGATTTTCTGGGTTCTGGTTCCGTGGCCCCAATGAGAAGATATTTGTCTCCTCAAAAAGTGATCGCGGTTGGGATTATTATGTTGGTGATCACATTTGCAATGATGGTCTTTGCGGGGGTTAAGGCGCCATACTGGGTCTTATTAGTTGCGGGGACCTTCGAAGGATTTGGTAACGGTGCCTGCTTCAATGAATTGCAGATCAAAGTTCAGCAAGATGCTGATATGGTCGACGTGCCGATTGCGACTTCGTTTAGTTTCTTGATTCGGATGTTGGCGCAGGCTTTCATGGCTTCAATTTTTGGCCTGGTTCTTAATAATGCCCTGCGAGCCGGTGTTTTGCACTCTGGTGGCACAGTTACAATGAAAATGCTCAACGAGTTAAGCGATGCATCAAGTGTTGGCTCATTGCCTCACCATTTAATTCCCAAGATGCGGATAATCCTATACAATGGATTACATAACATCATGATCCTGTCATTAATTCTGATGCTGATTTCATGGGGGATTAGCATTTGGGCCCAGCGATTGGAAAAGCAGCGAATGCTCAGAACGGGAATGAGTCATTAGATGACACCAAACAAGTTTGAGTTACTCAGCTGATTATCAGCTCGATATTCAGAGTCCTCAAAGGGAGGCTGAGAGCCAGGAATTTATAAATGCAACTTGGCTCTCCATTCTTATATTGACGAAACTTGAGATAAACGGCTGATTTCCGCCATTTAAGCAAAAAAAGTAATGCATTCCAAATTTGGATGCATTACTTTTTTGACTTAAATTTTGGGATCAAATTGCCTTTCGTCCCAATCTATTTTTGAGTTAATGATTGATCCTTAAAAGTATCCAGTGAAACATTAGCCGTTGCCAACTCGTTCTTACTGTTGGTTGATTCGGCTTTGAAACTGACCTTATCGCCTTCAGAAATGAATTGGTAGATTGGCTTGAAGTTCTTAGCGGAGGTGTCCAACTTGTAAACTTGGTTGCTGTTCTTCATGATAAACAGCAAACTGTCGTCAGTATGGACGATTCGATTAATCGTTCCACTGATCGTCTTGCCAGTTGGTGCACTGACAGCCACACCTGTTTTAGCTTCAAGTCGCTGATTGAACAACGCCAGCGTACTTTGAGCATCATCACCAATTGCATAGGTGCCGCTCTGGTTATTACCGTCTGCGAGCAGATAAACAAATTTCATGAATGAGTTATTATCTCGGTCCAACATGGATACGACCCACGTAGGCTTGCCATTGATCCGATAAAGCAATGGCAAAGTCCCACGATAGTTCTGAGGATTAATATCTTGTTGCGCATAGGAAATGGCTCGCTCAGGCGTCATGACGTTTCCATGTTCTCGATAATAGTGAAGGGTGTTGGTACGCGCATCAACGAAAGTATAACCCAGAATTGAACTCTGGTGTTCATTGACACTGGTCATCCCAGTGAAGTAATAAACTCGGCCCTTATAGGCATAAGGTGTCAACTTGTCGCCGCCTTCAGTCCCAGCTTGAGTTGGCTTCATAACGCCACTATGACCACCAAAACTCGTTGCGTTCCAGAAACCGTGACGGTACTTACCAAATATTGAAACTTCGTGAGTCACAAATTCTGGAGCAACAGCGATATCAATAAACTTCGGCACTTTATTTGGCGAGTAAACGTTCACCTTACCGGTAATGGTGTTCAAAACCGCCACCTTGTAGTGTTTATAGTCGTAGTTTCGGTTAAGGTAGGAAAGTGGCTTGGCCAATGTTCGGACGTAATATGGCGTTCCATGGTTATCAATCTCCAACTGCGACGTTGATCCAACCATTGAGTAACCTAAACTGTGGGCGTTGATCCGCCGATCGGCATCTCGGTTAAAGTAGGCACTTGGGGTGTATCGCATTGGCTTGGCGACAAATTTCGGATCGGCGTTCTTATCTGTGGCGTCGGTTCTAAAGTAACCGGGAACTTTTAAATAGTGGATATAACGCCAGAAGCCACCTGAAAATTCAACTGGAGCAACATAAACCATTTTGCCACGGTACATTTGAACCCGCATGTGGTTCAGGTCATACACGTTAGAATTCTTGAAACTATTCAATGAGTTGTTCATATCAGTCGAAACGGTCTGGGGTGCATTCACGACCGGAGTTTCGCTGCTATTTTTAATCACCGGCATAGGAGCGCTCTTCGTGTCATCATTCATATCGACTTTGATGGAGTTAACAGCTGGCTGTGGATTCATTGTGGTTATTAATGAAGAAACACTGCCTAAAATGATGAAGACAATTACAGCCAAAATAACGGCCAGAGCGGCTTTACCAACCCAACCAAAAGCGCCGGTGAAACGCTGGATTAGTTGACCGATAAAACCATTGCCAGCTGCCTCGCTTCGTCTAGCAACTGCATCTGGTGAATAAACAAATCGTTTGAGGACAGCGACAACAATGAAGCCGCCAATGAGCCACATCAACCAATTATCGATCATTGCTGGATAAGCGAGATCCGGTAAGCTGAAGTAGGTGTTAATATAACTAACGATAAACAGGACAATCACGACTAAAATCCCGTAAAGTCGGCCCCGGCGATTCGCAATAACCAAGAACCAGATAAATGGCAATAATAAACCTGATAGCTTGACTAAAGTGATCAACGCAAAATAACTAAGCATTCAATCTTTCTCCTCTCAACATTTGACTTAATATGTTAAGCCTATTATACATGAGTCTAACTCCAATACCTAAACTATTACAAAATGGCATCAATTTGTCGGTATTGATTATATGACGAATGCATTTGACCCGAGACGGGTACCGACAACCGGGCCGTGTTTGCTCATAAAGTTGCTTTCAGTTCAACCTCCGATTTCAACTATAAATAACAGATGAATTATAACATATATTGCAGCAGGGCATTGATGCTATTCTCTAACCAACTAAACGGATAAAAATTGCGATTGTGTTAAAATTGCTTATTATATTAGAAAATTATTCATAATAGCTGTTGACATGGCACTGTTATGATGCTTTAATTAAAACAATTTCATTTTTATCATTATCTTATCATTATTTTATCATATTAGAAATCGAGGTTTTGCGTATGGAAGCATCAGCAGAGAAGCCAGCCGAAAAGTTGACCGTTAAAGATTATGTTTATTTGGTTTCAGCGGGCGTTTCAAACGCCGTTTTGGTTATGTTAGGGATTGGATTGTTAACCCAAACCATTGCCAACTTTGTTAATTGGCCACAATTACATCAAGTTGGTGCAATCGCACAGTGGTTGCTGGCTCCGGCATTTGGTGCAGCGGTCGCCTCACAGTTAAAGACAAATACTTTGGTATTATTTAGTTCAATGATTTCCGCAACTGTGGGTGCTAACGCTGTTTACTTCATTTCTTCGGGCGTTCACGCCGCTACGGCTACTGGTAATCAGATGGCGCAAGTTGCAGGCGCCGGGGTATTTACAACTGGTCAGCCAATTAGTGCTGTGGCAGCCGGATTAATCGCTGCCTTAGTTGGCAAATATTTAAGCGGAAAAACGCCACTTGATATGATGCTTGTTCCACTAAGCGCTACGCTGGTTGGTTCAATCGCCGGCCTTGGTTTGGCAAGTGTGACGACCCCTGCACTCAACTGGTTAAGTGCCTTCATTGCCCAGTCAATGGAAATCAATCCATTGGTTGGTTCGATGTGTGTTGCCTTGGCATGGTCAATCTTCTTGATGACACCAGCATCTTCGGCAGCCTTGGCCGTCGCAGTTATGCTTGATCCATTATCATCTGGGGCTGCCTTAATCGGGACGACTGCTCAGTTTGTTGGCTTTACCATCATTTCATGGCGCCAAAACAACTTGGGAGCTAACATTGCTCAAGGGGTTATCACTCCCAAGGTTCAGTTCCCTAATCTGTTTGCAAATCCGCGGTTGGCAATTCCATCTATGCTATCAGCCATCGTTGCCGCTCCAATTGCCACATTATTTTTTGGCTTTAAAGTGCCATACACATTGGGTGGCTTAGGCCTTAATTCATTCATTGCACCACTTAATTTGGCATCAACCAGCATGAACATGTTTGTTGCTTACCTGATTATGGGAATTGTTGTTCCAGCAGCTATCTCAGTTGTTTCATATCGCTTGCTGCTCGGCCTTCACTGGGTCAAGGACCAACAACTTCATCTTGAAATTGTTTAATGACTGATTGAATCTATTTGAAAGAGTGGGATCAAAGGCGATTTGATCGCAGAATTTAAGTGAAAAAAGGAATGCATTCTGAATTTTGGAATGCATTCCTTTTTTGGCTTAAATGGCAGAGATCAGCCGTTTGTCACAAATTTTATCATTATAAGATTGGGAAAGCAAAGTTGCATTTATAAACACTTCGCCGACTAATGTCCCGGCTTTTTGTCATTATGTTGATCTTCAATAATGGAGAATTAATCTTTGCCGTTGAGCTCTCTGACTTGGTCAATTAATTTGAGGAAATCATTGGCTGCTGCCCGATAATCTTCGATCTTATCGCCGTATTTCTCATTAAAGCCTTCAAGCCCCCCAGCTACGAAGGCATATTCGTAATCGTAAACTTTTTCATAGGCTGCTGCGAATGCAGCCAACAAGTCGTGATGGTTGCCATCCAATTGGAGTGCCATCTCAACCACCCGAAAATCGGTGTATGCCAACTCAAATTGAATTGCCCAAGCCCGCATAAAATCGTGTTGGGCCTCAATGTGGGCAAAGTGGTGCTGCGTATTCCAAGTAAGCCGATCCAATGATTTCTTAACATCTAACATGTAAATTCCTCCCCTTAACAATGCACTCATTTGATTATTATTCAGATGAGTTGCTTAAGACATCAATCAAAACAAAATAAATAATTCTCAAAACTCATTTATATTCAACAGCTTTTGAGAATAAAGCGCAAATAAAACGACTTTATTTTCATTCGGAATAAGTATAAAGTCATGATTTTCCTGGTTAATGACTCATATTTATTATAGTGATTGCATTTGTAGCCAAATTAACTAGTATATTAGAGCAGGAAAATGAAAATTATTGCCAAAAATCATTGTATTGTGTTTCACAAACAATGAGCTTATAATTCACGCATAAGTTGTAATTCAGTTCACAAGATGACATGGAGGTTATTTAGAGTGAGTAAAAAAGTTGCGTTGATTACTGGTGCTGGTCAAGGAATTGGTGAGGCGATTGCCCACCGTTTATCCGATGATGGCTTCGCGGTTGCCCTTGCTGGCCGCCATTTAGACAAGGTTCAAAAGGTTACTGACGACATCAACAATAATGGTGGTGAAGCTTTAGCAATTAAAGCTGATGTATCAGATCGGGATCAAGTTTTTGCGGCTGTTGAAGAAGCCAGTAACAAATTTGGTGACTTTAACGTGATCGTCAATAACGCTGGTCTTGGCCCAACAACGCCAATTGATACCATTACACCAGATGATTTTGAATGGGTCTACAAAGTTAATGTTGGTGGCGTCCTCTGGGGAACTCAGGCTGCTCATCAGGCATTCAAGAAATTCGGCCATGGCGGCAAAATCATCAACGCCACTTCACAAGCCGGCGTTGTTGGCAATCCTAACCTAGCTTTATACGTTGGGACTAAGTTTGCGATTCGTGGCATTACGCAGACGACGGCCCGCGACTTGGCTGAAGAAGGAATTACGGCTAACGCTTTTGCACCTGGAATTGTTAAGACACCCATGATGTTTGATATTGCCCACGAGGTTGGTCAAAATGCTGGTAAGAGCGATGAATGGGGCATGCAAACCTTCGCCAAGGACATCGCGATGAAACGCTTGTCAGAACCATCAGACGTTGCCGCAGCAGTCTCATTCTTAGCGGGAAAAGATTCAAATTACGTCACTGGCCAAACGTTAATTGTAGATGGCGGGATGCAATTTCAGTAGAAAAGAGTGCGAAACCAAGCGAATAGTAATCGGAGCACATTTCGGCAATATAACAGAAAAAATTTCTAAATTTCCAATGACACCATCTCAGAATAAATCGATTCAACTAACAACAACCAAAAATGGAGGATACACACATGACTAACAAAGTTGCTTTAATTACAGGTGCCGGTCAAGGAATCGGTGAAGGAATTGCGCGTCAGCTAGCCAAAGATGGCTTTGATGTTGCTTTATCCGGCCGTCATTTGGATAAGGTTCAACGTGTAGCAGACGACATCAATCAAGATGGTGGCAATGCCATCGCGATTCAATCAGATGTTCAATATAAGGATCAAGTTTTTGACTCAGTAAAGCAAACGGTTGCCAAGTTTGGCCAAATGGATGTATTCGTGAACAATGCTGGAATTGCCCACGTTGCTCAAATCTGCAATACCACTGAAGAAGATTTAGACAAATTGCTTGATATCAATGTTAAGGGAACTTTCTTCGGAATCCAAGCTGCCGCAGCTCAATTCAAGAAGCAAGGCACTCCAGGTAAGATTATCAATGCTTCATCAATCGCTGGTCATGAAGGCTTCGAATTACTTGGTGGCTACTCAGCAACCAAGTTTGCCATCCGTGGTTTAACCCAAGCCGCAGCTAAGGAGTTGGCCCGCGACCAAATCACAGTTAACGCTTACTGCCCAGGAATTGTTTTGACACCAATGTGGGATCAAATCGACGAAGAAATGGGTCAAGTAAACCACGTTGCCAAGGGCGAATCACTCAAGGAATATCTTAAGGGAATCGCATTAGGCCGTGGTGAGGAACCACAAGATGTGGCCAACTTAGTATCATTCTTGGCAAGCGAAAAGGCCAATTATATTACGGGTCAAGCTATCATGGTTGATGGCGGAATTAAGTACGTATAAAGAAGTGAGCGGATCCAGGCGGTTAGCAACCGGAGCGTAAGTCTCCTTTGGCAGAAATCCCTGGTTCTGGGATTTTTGCCAAAGGTGCTTACATGTAGATCTCTGCTTTGAGGAGCTGTCCTGCGCAATATTAACGAAAATGTCAGCTCATTCAAATTGTTTAAATCAAAGCCAAAAAGCTTTCCAAACACAGACGAAATGTCTGGTTGGGAAGCTTTTTGTGGCTCTAGGCTAAAGCCTGTTTTGAATTGTGTTGATTACTTTATGAGTTGTGGCTGAAAGATTCCTAAAACCGTATCCTGAGCTGTAAAGACAGGTACTTGATGACTCAGTGCTTTTGCAACCAACTGTTTTTCATTGGCCGTTTCATCCTCTGATGATAGGACAAAAGCAATATCTTCCGGCCAATCCATGTGTTGCTTGTAAGCTTGAACTTCAAAACCGGCACTCTTTAACTTGCTGGCGACATGGTCGTCGTTAGCATCAAATTCGGAAATTAAGACAATTCCGTGAAGGTCATTGGTATTAATGTGATAGCTATCAAATAAGGCATTGTGCATGGCAGCTTGAAGCGTGTCGCCACTGCCGATATCTTCACCGGTTGATTTCATTTCTGGACTCAATGCGGTTGGCGCACCAGGTAATTTAGCAAATGAGAACACTGGCGCTTTAACGTAGACTTTCGTTGGTTCTGGGTAAAGGCCTGGGGTTAAGCCAAGGTCAGTGAGCGACTTGCCAAGAATCAATTGGGTTGCTAATTGAGCCAAGTGCATCTTGGTGATCTTGCTCATGAATGGAACAGTTCGAGATGCCCGTGGGTTTACTTCGATGACATAAACTGTGTCATTGGCAGCGATAAATTGAATGTTCATCATGCCGACTGCGTGAACCTGCTTACCAATCTTAGTGGCAATTGAGACAATTTTATCTTTGGTTTCGTCAGATAAATGCTGCGGTGGGTACATGGCAATTGAATCCCCTGAGTGAATGCCGGAACCTTCCAAGTGTTCCATGATTCCAGGGACAAAGACATCCTGACCATCACTCAAAATATCAACTTCACATTCAGTTCCGTGAATGTATTGATCAATTAGAAGTGGTTCACCATGGCTGGCCTTTAAGGCAGGAGTGAGATATTCGTTTAGCTCATCTTCATCATGAACGACTGCCATGCCTTTACCACCCAAAACGAAACTTGGACGGACAAGTACTGGGAAACCGAGGTTATTGGCAATCTCTTGCGCCTCTGGAGCAGTGGTGGCTGTATTACCCTTGGGATGTTCAATGTTTTGGTTGATCAGAAGATCTTCAAATTCATGACGGTCTTCAGTCTGTTCGATACCATGAAGTGAGGTTCCTAAGATTGAAACGCCGTGCTGAGTGAGGGCTTCAGTCAAGTTAATGGCAGTTTGACCACCAAATTCAACGATGACGCCGATTGGATTCTCCAAGTTGATCACGTTCATGACACTGTCGATATCCAATGGTTCAAAGTAGAGTTTGTCGGAAATGGAGAAATCAGTTGAAACAGTTTCTGGATTGTTATTGATAATAATCGCATTGTAGCCAGCTGCTTGAATTGCCTTCACACAGTGAACAGTTGCATAATCGAACTCAACGCCTTGACCAATTCGGATGGGGCCGGCACCGATCACAACGATGCTGTTGCCGAAAGCTTTGCTTTCATTCTCGTTACCAACTGTACTGTAGTAGTAAGGAGTTGTACTCTCGAACTCGGCGGCACAAGTATCAACCATTTTGTAAACCAAGTGTTGATCTTCCATTTTATCAAGCTTCGTTAATTCTTGATCCGTCACTGGCCGAACCGCGTTGATCATGGTGTTATTGAAACCAAGCTTGCGAGCATCAAGAACTAAGTCGGCACTGAGCAGGCCGTCAGATAGCTTTTGTTGCATTTTGATGATGTTTTCTAGTTTGGATAGGAAGTACATATCGATCTGAGTTGAACGGTTGATTTGCTGGATCGTCGCACCCTTACCAATTGCTGCAAATAGTTCAAACAATCGGTAATCAGTGGGTGTCTTAATCTTTTCAAGCAAGTCACCCATTGATAATTTTTTGGTGTAATCAGGAATCAAATCAACCTGAGCCTGTTTATCTAATTCAAGGGATTGGACAGCTTTAAGGAGTGACTCTTCAATGTTGCTACCGATTGCCATGACCTCACCGGTTGCTTTCATTTGGGTCCCTAGTTTGCGATCTGCGTTTGTAAATTTATCAAAGGCAAAGCGGGGGATCTTAGCAACCACATAGTCTAAAGCAGGTTCAAACATTGCAAATGTGGTTTGCGTTATTGGGTTCACGATTTCATCCAAATTGAGGCCAACCGCAATCTTAGCTGCAATCTTGGCGATTGGGTAACCGGTTGCCTTGGAGGCCAAAGCTGATGAACGACTTACTCGAGGGTTAACTTCAATGACGTCGTAATTCTCACTGTAAGGATCTTGGGCAAGCTGAACGTTACAGCCCCCTTCAATCTTTAAGGCGTTAACAATTGTCAGGGAAGCATCCCGTAATCGTTGATATTCTTTATCGGATAAAGTTTGCGTTGGGGCAAACACAATTGAATCGCCGGTGTGCACACCAACTGGATCGAAGTTTTCCATTCCAGTGACAATAATTGAGCTGCCATGATGATCGCGCATGACTTCGAATTCAATTTCTTTATAACCGGCAATACTCTTTTCTACCAGGCACTCTGTCGATGGTGACATGGTCAAACCACGATTTAAAATAGTGGTCATTTCATCGTCATTATGCGCAATTCCGCCACCAGTTCCGCCCAAAGTATACGCAGGTCGAATGATAACCGGGTATTCGATTTGGTGTGCGAACTTGATTCCGGTTTCCAAATCGTAAACTGTTTTTGATGCGGGAATTGGTTGGTGAAGTTCTTCCATAAGATCTTTGAATTGTTCTCGATCCTCAGCTTGGTTAATGGTCTTCAAGCTTGTTCCCAACAATTCAATGTTGAGCTTATCCAAGATACCGTCTTTGCTCAATTCAACGGCTAAATTTAATCCGGTTTGACCACCTAGGGTTGGGAGGATGGCATCGGGATGCTCTTTGTTGAGAATTTTCTTTAAGCTTGGAACGGTCAGCGGTTCCAAGTATACTTTGTCGGCAATTTCATCATCGGTCATGATTGTGGCGGGGTTGGAGTTCACTAAAATGACTTCGTAGCCTTCTTCACGTAAGCTTAAGCAAGCTTGACTGCCGGCATAGTCGAATTCTGCGGCTTGTCCAATTACAATTGGACCCGAGCCGATGATGACAATTTTGTTGATATCTGTTCGTTTTGGCATTAGTGAACCTCCTCGTGAGCATGCATTAATTCAATAAAGTGATCGAAAAGCTTAGTGGCATCGTGTGGTCCAGGAGCTGCTTCTGGATGGTACTGAACTGAGAAGATTGGTCGGCCGGGATAACGCAAGCCTTCAACTGTTTTATCGTTAACTTCCAAGGCAGTCACTTTAAGCGGTGTTGATTTGACTGAGTCAGCATCAACTGCATAACCATGATTTTGGGAGGTAATGAAGATGTCGCCGGTTTCCAGATTTTTGACTGGATGATTAATGCCGCGATGGCCAAACGTCATTTTGTAAGTTTTGGCGCCGTTAGCTAAGGCTAAGAGTTGATGACCCAGACAAATGCCGAAGATTGGGAAATTAGCTTGGAGTTTTTCAATTACTGGCAGAAAGTTCGAATAATCTTGTGGATCGCCAGGACCATTTGATAAGAGGATGCCAGTTGGGTGAAGTTCTGAAATATCCTCATAGGTGGAGTCTGGTGTCACAACTGTCACATCAATTCCTGGACGTTGCATTGACCTGACGATGTTATCTTTAACACCGAAGTCAACAACGACAACGTGATCGTTTTCTTTGTCGCCTGAAGCGGATAAGGAAGCCATTTTGATGATTGATGCCTGATGATCATTTGCGGTCTTTTGAGTGTCAATTGGGAAATTCGTTAAGCTGGCTTTCATTGTTCCATATTGGCGAATGATTTTTGTTAGCTGCCGTGTATCAATACCGCTGATTGCGGGGATCTTTGATTGTTTCAAGTAGGCGTCCAGTGAAATGACGCTTTGGTAGTGGAATACCTGGTCGGTCATCTCTTTCATGACAACCGCTGCGGCCTCAACTTTGTCCGATTGATTGGTTCCCAGTGAAATACCATAATTACCGATCAACGGGTAAGTGAACGTGATAATTTGATTTTTGTACGATGGGTCGGTTAATGTTTCTTGATAGCCGGTCATGCTGGTGGTAAAGACCAGTTCGCCGTCAATCTCACCTGCTAAATCGCCACAGGCCGTTCCGACAAAGACATCCCCATTTTCAAGTGTTAAATATTTTTTCATGTCCGAACCTCCTCAATTCTGCTAACATCTATGTGATACAAGCGGCTAACGCTTTTGATGTATAAAGATAGGAGCTTTTTGAGTAAATGTCAAGTCCATTTATGCATTATTTGCCGATATTTGGATTTTTATGTACATTTTAAAAACGATATGTATATTTATTACTAATTGAAAAATTCCCTCAAACGAAGCCAGTATAGATAAGATGAACGTCATTATTTGAATCTTGTTTCATTTTGGATAAATAATCATTTTCAAAAATATTTTTTCAAAATGCCTTGTTTTTTTTCTGAAAATAGCATATGATTCAGATAACAAAAAAAGAACCTTTAATTTTAACCCCGTGAGGTTAATAAGGAATCGGTGAACCTGAGACTATCTTGGGACTTGCTCAACCTCTTTACCCTGCGGTGGTAGAGGGGATTTTTTTATGCAGATAATATGATGACGATTTAATTGTTCCCGTGAGAGCAAAACGTCCTAAAAATGTGATTCCACTACACAAAAAGGAGCGCTTTGCGAACATGGCAAGGCGCTTTTATTTGTTTGGCTCTTCGTCAACTGTTGTTGGTGAAACTAAATTCGAGTTCTAATCACTTTGTGATTAGGGCTCTTTTTGTTTT